>JBJMGZ010000742.1:0-4974 GCA_045807605.1 Thermoanaerobaculia bacterium
TGCCCGTCGAGAGCCTGGCGAACAGCTCGAGGCTGATCGCGTGAGGGACCGCCGTATCGTCGTCTCGCAAAAGGTTGCCCTCCGTCATGACCTGCGTCTCTTCGAAAGAGTAGCACGCCTGAGGAGGAGGCGCCAGGAGGAGCGCGGGAGTTACCCTCGCTGCGAGAGGGTGAGGCTGCGGCTGGCAGAGGGCCGGGCGCGAGACCGCCCTCGAAGGAGAGCACCACATGTTCCGAATCGCCCTGCTTCTCGCCCTGCTCCTCGGCGCCGGCTCCTCCGCTTTCCAGGCGGTCTGGGAAGGGAGCGGCCTGGGTATCGATCCCTGGGGAAGTCCGAACGGCCAGAGCTCGCCGCCATCTACAGATACCGGCCCTGATGCTGATCCCTGGGGCTAGATACAAAACCGCCCGCGCTCGTTCAATCCAGGGGCGCTGTTCGTCCGCGCCCCTGGCGTCTTGCTCCGCGGGATCCCGTGGATCTCCCTCGGTCGGGCTCACAGGTTGGAGGATGGAAGCAGTTCCACATAAACTTTCCTCAATGAAAGCTATCCAGGTCGTGCTCGGCGAAGATCTCCTGGCCCGGCTGGATGCCCATGAAGAGGTCAAGGCCGAGGAGCGCTCGGCGGTCCTCCGCCGCGCGACGGCCGAGTACCTGGCGCGGCGGCGCCGGGAAGCGATCTCAGATCAGTACCGGAAGGCCTACTCCGACAGTACGGGTCTCGGCGAGGAGCTCAAGGGTTGGGAGGACCAAGGCTCGTGGCCGGAAGAGTGAACCGCGGCGAGATCTGGCTCTTCACCTTCAAACCTCCAGACAAGCGGCGCCCGGTTCTGGTCCTCACCCGTCAGGAGGTGATCGGCCTCCTGTCCACCGTCATGCAATGGTGCTTCGCCGTTTCAACCTCCGGCGAGCTTCTGGCGCAGATCCGGCCTCGCAAGCCAGAGAGGCCCCAGGTCGGGGTCGCTCAGCGCGTAGGCTGCGTCCACGATGTCGTTTGCCAGCGCGGCTGCAAGCGCCTCGGCAGCTTCGGAGGTCTGCCCCAAGCGGCTCAGCGAACAGGCGAGCGCGTAATCCCCCGAGCCGGGCTCGATCGAGTTTGCGTGGCGGGCGGCCTCGGCGGCACGGCGGGCGCCTTCCTTGGCGATCTCGGCGGCGGGTTCCGCCGCGACCTGCAGCCAGGCTCGCGCAGATTCCAGGTGAGGCTCGCTGGTTCGCGGCCCGAGCCGGACCTGCCGGGCGAACAGATCCTCGGCCTTTGCCAGGAGCTTTCGCTGCTCGCGTCCGCTCGCCAGGGACGCTCGGCCTGCCATGGCGCTCCCCCAGCGGCAATAGCCGAGGAACTGCGGATCTTCCTCCGGGGCGGTCGCTTCAAGGTGAGCGCAAGCCTCTTCAAAGAGACCTCGCCGGATTTCAGGGTCTCCCGGGAGCCAGGCCAGATCCAGGGCTACGCGGCCCAGGAGCATGCCTACCGGCGGCCCTTCGGGATTTCCTTCGTGGAACCCCTGGCGGAGCTGTGCATGTGCCTGTTCGAGAAGCGTCCTCTTTTTCTCGAGGTCGTCGGTGGCGAGGGAAACTTCCCAGCGATTCCCGCCTCCGGCGACGAGGGCCTTCGTGCAATTGGGGTGGAGCTCTCCGGTCTTCTCCACACGCCGATTCGTGGCATTGAAGCAGGCGAGCGCCTCGTCGGAGCGCCGGATGGCCTGTTGCAGCAGATCCGTTTTCTGTGAGCCTTCCAGGTATTCGGCCTGTTCCGAGAGCGCGTGGACGAGGTCATTCAAGATGTCCGGCCGCGCCGGGGAGAGACGGGCAGCCTTGTCAAGGTAGTCGCAGGCCTCCTCGAACAGCTTCTGCCTCCCTGGAAGATCGCCTCCTTCCTCCTCGTCATCCTCCAGCGAACCCGTCACACCGATCTCCATCACGATCCTCCCGGCCTCGTGGAGCGCCTCGGGATCGCACCAGCCGACGTGGAGCGCCTTGTGGACGAACGAGCGTGCCACCGCTAGAGACGACAGCGCAGCCTTGCCCGGCTGGCGCGCTGCGATCAGAATGCTGCGAGCTACGATGAGCCAGAGGTGAGGGACGACGGACTCGAGACCGGGTACGGTGGGCTTCTTGCCGGCCTCCGCCTCGTCGTGCTGCCGCAGGAGAGCCATGACATGGAGCATGACCGCAACCCGCTCGTTTGAGACACCTTTCTCGGCCGGCGAAGCAGATCTCGAATCCGTGAATCCTCTCATCGTCGCCTCCTCGGTCATGCGCCTTGTGGTCGTTGGGTCATCGTAACCGAAAAAAGGGAGATGGCCCGAAGAAGAAGGCCCTGAAGGACTCACGTCGCTTGAGACCGCGAGCTACGCGGCGAACGTCCGTTCCTGTGTACCGGCCGTGCTCGGCAAGCAGCATTGCTAAATGCCGTGTAGCATCGTTCGGGAGCGGCATAGCAATGCTATACGGCGTGTAGCTCTGCTAGAGCCGGGATAACAATGCTACAGCCCGTCTAGCAATGCTATGGCTCTGATTTGGAATGCTATAGCGCCAGCCAGCAATGCTAAACGCCGTATAGCAATGCCAAGCGGGAGTTGGCAATGCTATACGGCATCTGGCAATGCTAAAGCCCGGCCGGATCCTGCTGGAGCGCGTTCTGCGCTGCTGGAGCACCCCCAAGCCTGCTCGAAGCCCCGAGGACTCCCAGGGTCCGCTTCGGCCGAGGCTGGCCGTCGCATGTGCCGAATGCGGCTCGCGTTTGATGCGGGAAGACGCGACAACAACAAATTTGGTGTGCCATCTTTCCAAATTCAGGCGGATGGGGCTTGACATCGGATATGATTGCCTCTAGGATCACCTGCGTAGTCGAGAACCGCTGGGACGGAGACATCTCCGTCAAGCCCCAGGCCGGGAACCGGAAACCCGGCCCGGAGCGACCCCGGCCAGCGGTGAGAGGCAGTCAAACCACGAGACCGATGGCAGAAGGAGGAAGTGACATGGCCCGGAGTGCAGATGGTTTCAGTATCCGTATGAACAACTTGCAGTTGATGAGCAACAACCTCGGACCGAAGCTGGAGAAGATGGAGTTCCTGCGTCCGATCCACGAGGAGATCACCACCCTTGTGGTCGACGGCCGGCAGTTGGAGGCCGACCAGGAGAACGCCCGCAAGCAGTTCACCGAGCTCGTCCGGAGGCGGCGGGAGTTGGAGAAGAGAGGGGAGGAGCTCCGCCTCCGGGCGGCCGCGATGCTCCGCGGTGCGTTCGGGTTCACCAGCGAGGAGCTCATCCCGTTCGGCATCCGGCCCCGCCCGCGCAACACCGCTCCGCGCAAGCGGAAGACCAAGGCCGAGAAGCAGGCCGAGGCCGCGAAGCAGCAGGCCGGGTCGGACAAGGCCGCCTGATCC
This sequence comes from Thermoanaerobaculia bacterium, assembly GCA_045807605.1. Taxonomy (GTDB): domain Bacteria; phylum Acidobacteriota; class Thermoanaerobaculia; order Multivoradales; family UBA5704; genus DATMER01. The sequence goes on from JBJMGZ010000742.1 coordinate 3,384, forward strand.
ACCCCATCTTCTGAATCACCTCGCAGGGGGGCTCCGGCCCCCCTTTTTTCTGCGCCCTGCACAGCTTTCCTGAAAATGCCCGTTTTGCTAGGATACGGCTCGACAGGCATGGAGAGGGCTCGGCGCATGAAAATGGTCATCCTCGCGGCGGGGCAGGGGACGCGCTTGCGCGAGACCCTGGGACCCAAGCCCAAGATCCTGGCGGACCTCGGCGGCGAGACGATCCTCGACCGCCTCCTCGCGTTCGGCCGCGAGCTGCGGCTCGATCCCGTGATCGTCGCCCGGCCCGAGCACGCCGCCGACCTCCGCCACGTCCCGGCCGAGGTGCTCGTCGAGGAGCGGCCCGCCGGCCTGATCACCACCCTCTACCAGACCCGCGAGGTCTTCGAGAGCGCCGGCGAGCCGTTCGTCTGGGTCGCCGGCGATATGGTGTTCGCCGAGACCGGGCCGCTGCGCGAGCTGGTCGAGAACCATCGCCCGGAGGACTTCGCCTCGTTCCTCGTCTGCCGGACGGACCGCTTCAAGGCCAAGGTCCGATTCGAGCCCGAGCTCGAGCTCGCCGCCACCCGCGAAGGCGTGTGGGCGCTCAGCCTCCCCACCCTCGCGGTCCAGTCGCCCCGCCTGTTCTCGTTCCTGGAGGGGGACCCGGAGCGCATCTACCCCTTCCGGTCGGCGCGCGCGGCGGGCGAGACCTTCGCCTTCCGCGAGTGCCTCCCCAAGGTCTTCGAGATCGACACGCCCGCCGATCTCGCCGAGGCCCGGGCCCATTTCGCACGATGCAAACCCTGCGCGTCGATCTCCTGAGCGCCATCTCCATCAACGGCCTCATCACCATGGGCCGGGGCCGGAGCAGCTACGATCTCCTCGCTCACATGCCGCCGCTGCCCCCGGAGTTCTGGGCGGTCAAGGCCGAGATCCGGCGGCGCCACGATGCCGTCCTCATCGGCACGAACACGGTCCTCACCAACGATCCGACCATGGCTTCCCACGGAGTATCCGGCGGGGTGGAGCACCCGGTCGTTCGCGCCACGCTCGACCGGACGGGCCGCATCCCCCGGCACTTCCGCTTCTTCGACGGCTCGGTGCGGACGCTCGTCGGCGTCGCAGGCTCCACCCCTCCCGACTACCTCCGGTTCCTGGAGGAGCGGGGAGTCGAGGCCGTGATGTGCGGGACTCCGGGGGAGGAATCGCGGACGGATCTCCGTCTCTTCCTGGAAGGCCTGGCGGCGAAGGGGATCCGCTCCGTGCTGTGCGAGGGGGGCGGCATCCTGAGCCGCGCTCTGCTCGAGCAGGGGCTTCTGAACGAGATCCACCTGCTGGTGCTGCCGGTGATCCTCGACGGCGGCTCGGTCAACCTGTTCGAAGGGCCGGGGATGCCGGTCAACCTGACGCTGGAGGGGGTGGAGCGGGTGTGGGAGGCGGTCGTGCTGCGCTACTCCCTCTCCCCCGTGCCGAGGGAGAGGGAGCCTGGTATTCTGTCACGTCTGAATTGCTGAGTTGTAGGGGAGGGGCTTGCCCCCTCCCGGGCGGGCGGAGGCTCCGAAAACGAATATCGCTCGGCCTTGGGGCTTCCCCCTCCCGGGAGGGGGCA
>JBJMGZ010000743.1:0-14226 GCA_045807605.1 Thermoanaerobaculia bacterium
CCCATCCAAGTCCTGGCTCTGGAGCGGGCAGTGGGGGCGTGGCATAGCCCCAGCCGCTCCGGCCGCTCGCTTCTTCCGGGCCCTTTGGCCCAGGTAGCGCTCGTGGCGGCGGCTATCTTCAGCGTAAATACAGCGACCGGCGCCGTCTCTGCCGCAGGCCTTCCCTTGGAGGCTCACGGTCTGGTGATTGCGATCCCGCTCCTTGCAGTCGTCGGCCTCACCTTGTTCGCGCTCGCTGGAGAGAAAGAGACGACCAGCCGTACATAACCCCCACCACCCGCGCCAGCCAGTAAGTCAACCGCTCTCCCCTGACCATGACGCGTTGGGGCCGGCTCGATGCCGGCCTCGGGTTTAAGGCATTCCGTTACACGCGAAATGAAAGCTGGCATTCCGTCACGACGGGGCAGAGTCTCCCCGCGAGGGGGAGACGAACAACCCGATCCGTAGCGGGACCGCGAGGGATCGCCCCCGCAGCCGGATCACACACTGCACGGAAGTGGAGGAAGTACAGCATGCGACAGGTCCGTCTCACCCGCTCTCTCACCCGTCTCGCGATCGTTCTGGTGGTCCTGCTTTTCGGAGCCAATGGCGCCGCGACAGCGACACCGAACCGCCTCCTGCTCCAGAGTGAAGAGAGCTTCCGCGACCAACTCGGGGACCGCGCCGTTCCCATCGCCAAGGGTGTCTATCAAGTTCAGCTTCCCTCCGGGGAGCGGATCCTGGTCGCCTTTGGACGAGAAGGCTTGAAGTACGACATCGCCCGGCTCCGGGCCGAGATCTCCGCGTTTCGCGGCCAAGACAACGTCCAGGCAACGGCGAGCCGGCTCCGCCTCCTGCGCCATGCGCTCGCAGGTCTCGAACAGCAGATGGCCGAGCAGGAGCGTCCCGTCGAGTCCCCCCGCTCCATCACGGCCAACGCCTCTGTGGACGGCTCTGTCTGCAGCGGTTACGTCTATCATCTGGACGGCGGTCACAACCCGGGCATGGTCGGCGGCACGACCTGGGGTGAAGCGAGCGTAGGGCCGGACGGCTTCGGCCCCCCCGCGCCCGCGTATCGTTGCGTAGCGTACTCTTACGTGGGGACTACAGACGAGTACGATAACTTCTCCTGGGACGAAAGCGTGGACGACCAGTCCGGGGCCGCGTCCGCCGCAGCCAGCACCAATTGCGGCTATGCAAGCTGGTCCTGCCCGACGTGGGAGAGCTTCAACTGGATCCGGAACTACGGCTGCTTCGACGGCTACAGGTCGATCCATCGCGACCAGAACAATCCGAACTGAGTTGTATTGAGAGCGCTCCCCGCGGCGGAGCCGCCGCCGCGGGGGCGACCGCGTAACATTTCCGTGCTTGCTTCGCCGATGAGAGAGAACGCACTCTTGAAAGGAGGAGCGAACATGGCCTTTCCGCCTGGTTGTCTCGACGAACCCTCGGTCCTGTTGCAAGAACGGCTCTGTGTCCACAACGTCTCGAAGGACGTGCGCGGCGAGCTCACCCTGAACGTGAGCCAGTTCGAGAAGTGCTCGGAGCCGGAGTGCCGCACGCTGAAGACGGGCCACGGCCTGAAGGTGGAGGTCCGGAGCCACGACTGCGACTCCGAGCTCGGCAAGCTGCTGGACGGCACCCTCGACGTAGGTCGGCTGATCACGGCGTTCGAGGACGATGGTCTGCATCGGGGAGTGCACGCCGGCGATTTCCTGTGGGACTCCAAAGGAGCCGTGATCCGGGGCCGGATGTCCGGCATCACGAACGCCGGCACCCACCGCGAACCCGTCTTCAAGGACTGCGAGCGCTGCGACGAGCGGGGTGTCCTCACGGGCCGTCTCTGCGGAGAGGTCGTGGAAGCGCACGTCGGCGAGCTCCGCGAATGCAAGGTCGTGGCGATCTACAAGATCCGCTTCGAGCCCTCGGAGAAGGGTGGAGAGGGAGGCGTCTACGGCACCCTGGAAGGCATGGTGATCTGCCCCTGCCGCCAGCCTGCGTAAGCGGAACGTGCCCGGGGGGCGCGGCCAAGGTCGGGCTGGCCGCGTCCCGTCCGGCTTGCATTCACGATCCGCTTGTCAGCGTCTGGCCCGCGCGCGTCGTCCGGAAGTCGTTTCCGACCGCCCGGAAGTCACTTCTGGATGGTCGGCAACGTTGGGGAAGCGTTCCCCAACGTTGTCCCGATTTCGGGACTCATCCGAGAGCCTTGGAAGGCCTCCGTCCCGGGCGCGGGACGGCGCTTTTCGCGACTTCCTTTGTTTTCAGCGACTTGGCACCTGGCCACGACCTTGCCTTGTCAGGGCGGCGAAACGAGGCGCCGAGCCGGCGCCGCCAACGCCACCCGAAGTGGCAAGGAGAGAGTCATGAAGAAGATCGTCCTGTCCGCCCTGCTGCTTGCCGCCGTCGCCGTGTCCGCGTCCGCCGAGATCTACGTCGGGAACAACGGAGTGAGCTACTACGGACCGAACCGGGGGCAGCTCTACAACTGCACCTACAGCAACTACAGCGGGACCGCGGTCAACCCGGGGTACTCGTACTGGACCCTCACCGTGTTCCAGGACGCCAGCGGCAAGCCGATGCCGCGGGGCACCGAGCAGTTCCTGGCGACCGACCGCTACGGCAACCAGTTCTGGGAGGGCTTCAAGGCGACCTGGGCCAAGCCGGTCAACAAGATCGACCCGGCCACCTACACGACCTTCACGGAGTGGGAGTACACCTTCAACCCCTACGGGCCGCAGTGCACGAAGGCGGGCGTCTTCTTCAACGCGTTCAAGCTGACTTTCAGCCAGTGCAGCGACGGCCACTCGCGGGTCTGCTGGCTGGTACAGTAAGGCGCCGGACACGGGCCGGGGCCGGCTCGCCGCCGGCCCTGGCTGACTCCCCGCAGTTCCTTCCTCCTGAAATTCGGGACCGGCGTCCGTCACTCTCTCTATAGGAGCGGACACGCTCCGTCATTGCGCCTTTGATGCGCCGCTCGCGAGCAAGTCGGCCGCGCGCCTCCCGGGGATCCCGATGGCACCCGCTTTTGACGTCTTCCTCAGTCACAACAGCCAGGACAAGCCGGCCGTCCGGAAGATTGCCCAGGCCCTGCGGGACCGCAGCCTCCTCCCCTGGCTGGACGAATGGGAGCTGATCCCGGGTCACCCCTGGCAGGAGGCCCTGGAGGCGATCATCGGGACCGCGCAATCGGCGGCGATCCTGGTGGGGCGGGACGGCCTCGGGAGCTGGGAGGACCGCGAGATGCGCGCCTGCCTGGAGGATTTCGTCCAGCGCAAGCTCCCCGTGATCCCGGTCCTCCTGCCGGGCGCTCCCGAGAAGCCGGACCTGCCGCTGTTCCTGCGCGCCTATACCTGGGTCGACCTGCGCGGCGGTCTCACGGACGAGGGGCTGGACCGCCTGAGCTGGGGAATCACCGGCAGGAAACCGCCGGACCAGCCGGCGGGAAGGAGCCGGCGGGACGTCTCTCTCGACTTCCGCTTCGAGCACGACGTGGAGCGCGATCAGTCCAAGGTCCGCCTCACGGCGGGCGATAGGACGGCGGAGGCCGTGTTCGCCTTCGATTTCGCGGACAAGCATCTCGAAAACCTGCGGCTGCGGATCGAGAACACCCAGGAGCCCTGTTCCGAGGACGATTTGAAGGAGATCGGCATCAGTCTCTGGACGGGCTTGATGACCGGCTCGGAGCCCGGTCCCGCCGAGCCGGGTCGTCCCCTCCGTGCCCCGGTCGGGGAGCTGTTCGAGGCGCTGAAGCAGGAGTCCGGAGCCAGCAGCGCTCGCTATCTCTTCCGTCTCAGCCTGCCGCACCCCCGGCTCGAGCTGCTGCCCTGGGAGGCGCTCTACTTCGATGACTACGAGGGGGGCGCCGGCTTCCTGGCCTGCCATCCGGACTATGCCGTGGTGCGGTCGCCGGTCGCGAAGCTCCGCGCCCCGTCGCAGCCGTCGCCCGTGCACGGGCAGCTCCGGATCCTCGCGGTCATCCCCGAGGGCTCGGGCCTCGACGTCGACCGCGAGTGGCGGCAGCTCAACCGGGCCGTCGAGCCCATCCGCGAGCAGGTCCACCTGGAGCGCCTGGACGACCGCGTGACCCCGGACCGCCTGGCCGAGACGCTGAAGTCCGCGCACTGGGACGTGGTCCACTTCATCGGCCATGGGCAGCAGATGGAGGGCGGCAGGGCCACGGTGCGGCTGAACAGCGCCGATGCGGACGAGCCGGAGAAGTGGATCGACGGCGAGTCGTTCGGAAACCTTTTCATCGGCCGCGACGTGCGCCTCGTCGTGCTCAACTGCTGCCAGGGGGCGACGCCGTCCCTGCAGCGGCGGATGAGCGGTCTCGGCCCCTTCCTCCTGCGCGCCGGCGTTCCGGCGATCGTGGCGATGCGGTACGAGATGCCGGACGTGGAAGCGATCCGCTTTTCCGAACGGCTTTACCAGGAGCTGCTGACGGGCGATGCGCCGGGCCGGGTGGACCTGGCAGTCGAGAGCGCGCGCGAGTCGCTGGAGCGCAACCAGAGCTTCGGCGCCGCGCGCCCGTTCGTGACGCCGGTGCTCTTCCTCGCCGGCAGCGAGCATCTGTTCGCGCTCGAGCCCGCCCGGCGGCCGGCGGTGGTGGTGGTGACGCCGCCTCCTCAGCCCGCGGCAGCTCCCGCTTTGCCCGAGCGGTTGATCCGCGCCTTGCGCGACGGCCGCTGCGTGCCGGTCGTCGGGCCGCGGGTGCTGACCGCCGGAGCGCTGCGCGCGGGCGCTCCGACGGCGGACGTCCGGCAGCTCGCCAGGACCCTGGCCGGCTCGCCGTATTCGCGCGAGCGGGATTTCAAGCTCTGCGAAGCAGCCGGCGACTGGATGGATGCGCTGCTGCTCCAGTGGGTCTGCGGCCTGGCGAAGAAGCGCCTCGAGCTCTACGAGCTGATGCAGACGATCCAGGATGCCTACGCGAGCTGCCAGCCGCCGGCCATCCTCTCGCTGATGACCGAATGGTCCGTCCCGGGGGTCTTCTATCTCCACTTCGACGGCCTGCTCGAGGAGGCGTTCGCGGCCAGCCGCAGGCCGGTGCGGGTGGTCTACGGGGTTGACGAGCAGGTCCCCACCGGGACCGCTCCGCTGCTCGTCCACGTGCGAGGCTCCCATCGCAAGGCCGAATCCATCGTGCTGACGGAAGAGGACCACGAGGCGCTCTGGGACCGGGTGGGCAAGATGACGCCCGAGATCACCAACCTGGTGCGCGGGCACAACGGCCGCAGCCTGCTCTTCCTCGGGGTCAATCCGCGGGACCCGCTCGTCCGGCGCCTGTTCAGCAAGCTGCTGGAGGGCTGGTCCGACAAGCTCCGGGGACCGATCTTCTTCCTCTGCCGCGAGGAGGAGAAGGACGATCCCTACTGGGAGGCGAAATGCCACCCGAGCCCCTTCCAGTGGATCGAAGGGGAGCTCGAGAGCTTCGTTCCGGCGGTGACCCGCGCCCTCGCCGAGGAGGAAGGCTCGTGATCGCCGAGCTGGAGCCCCCGCCGTCCGCCGTTCCGGAGAGCCCTTACAAGCTCCTCGACTACTTCGGCGACAGCGAGGAGGACCAGCTCCGGTTCGGAGGCCGCGAGCGCGAGGTGCAGGAGCTGGTGGCCCACATCACCAACGAGCGCACGCTGGTGCTCTACGGTCCCTCGGGCATCGGCAAGACCTCGCTGCTCCTCGCCGGCGTCTTCCCGGTGCTCCGGGACCGGGGCTACCTGACGGTCTACGCCCGGACGCTCGGCACGCCGCTCGACGATCTGCGCAAGGCGATCGCCGACGGCTGCAAGCTGGGGGCGCCGAGCCCGGACGAGGACCTGCGGGCTCTCGTCGAAAGGGCCACCCGGGGCGGACCGGTCGTAGTGATGCTCGACCAGTTCGAGGAGTTCTTCATCCGATTCAAGGACCGGCCGGAGGACCGCGCGGCCTTCATCGCGGAGCTGGCTGTCGTGCTGCGCGATCCGTCGAGCTGCCTGACGGTCGTGTTCAGCCTGCGGGAGGACTACCTCGCCTTCCTGGACGAGTTCAACCCGAAGCTGCCGGAGCCGCTCGCCGACCGCCGCTACCGCCTGCAGCCGATGACCGCGTTCGGCGCGCGCCAAGCGATTGCCAAGCCGCTGGTCCGCGCCGGCATCGAATACGAGCCCGCGGTGATCTCCAGGGTGGTCAGCCAGCTCGAAGGGGTCGGCTTCGAGCCGATGCTGCTCCAGATCCTGTGCTCCGAGCTCTATCGCGAGGCCGTCCGGCGCGCCGGTGGAGGGCGCCCGCGGATCGCGGTCGAGGACCTGGAGCAGCTCGGCGGGCTGGAGGGCATCTTCCGACGGTACTTGAACGGCGTGGTGGAGGCCATCCCCAAGGAGCGCCACCTGCTGACGCGGATGGTGCTGGACGCCCTCATCTCCTCCGAGAGCACCCGGCGGGCCGCCACCCTGGAGGACCTGCGGCATGCCCGGTTCAACGCCGGCGAGCGGGAGATGCAGGAGATCCTCGACCTGCTCACCGGACGCATCCTGCGCTGCCAGCGGCGGGACGGCCAAGCCTGGTACGAGCTGATCCACGAGCGGCTGATCCCGGTGCTCAGGCCGTGGCTGGACCTCGACGAGGAGTTCTACGTCTTCCGCAAGGCGCGGGACTTCGTGCTCATCAACTGCGAAGGGGAGCTCTGGCGGCGGAGCCCGGAGACGCTGCTCAACGAGGAGGTGCTGGTCAACCTGCTCGGCCCGCGCCGGGAGCGGTTCCGGTTCGAAGAGCGGGAGCTGGAGTTCGTGCTGTGCAGCGCGCTCTACCGGTGCCCCGGCAACGCCCTGTTCTGGGCGCAGCGCTACGGCATGGACAAGGCGGTGGATCTCGTCGAGCGGCTCGCCGTGTCCGGATCGGAGGAGGAGCGCCGGGGCGCGATGACGCTGGCGGGCGAGCTCAAGGGCGCCGAGGCGCGCCTGGCCGGCCTGTGCCGCCGCCTGGCGTTCGAGGACCTGAGCGAGCCCGTGCGCCGCGCGGCCGCGGTCTCGCTGGGCAAGGTGGCGCAGGACGAGGACCTCGACGGGCTCCGCGCCGCTCTCGCCCGCAGCACCACGCACAAGAGAGCCGACGAGGTGCTTGCCGGCATGCTGGCCGGGGGGCATCCCCTGAAGAGCTTCGGCTGGCAGGTGCGCTTCCAGTCGCGGCGCCGGGACCGAAAGCGGCGGCTCCAGGAGCACCGCGAGACGCTACTCGCACGGCGGCTGATCGGCCTGGGGACGGGAGGGCTGGCGGCACCGGCCTGGCTGGTGCTCCTCTTTCCTCTCGTCGTCCTCTTCAAGCCCGACGCGCCGCCGTCCGAGGTCCAGGGGGTCCAGGGGCTCCTCGCCCAGGTCACGACCTATGGGGCCTGCGTGGGGGCCGCCGCCCTGATCCTCCTCCCCTTCCTGGGAGGGCTGATGGGAACGCTTGCCGCGAACGCCGGCGCCCGGCACGCCGCCCTCCACGGCGAGGGCAGGTGGCTCGGCGCCCTGTTCGGCAGCTTTGGCGTCGGCTGCGGCGCCCTGCTGCCCGGGGTCCTCCTCGCCGTCGCCTCGCTCTGGGAATCGAACAATTCGTCGTGGGGCTCGCTCCTCGAAACGGCCGCGGTCCTCGCCTTCGCGGCGCTGGTCCATGGGACTGTCGCGCTGCTGGTGCAATTCAGCCGTCCGTGCGTCTGGCCCGGCACCAACGGCGTGCAGGCCTGGTTCTGGAGCCTCCTGGCGGGCCTGGGGCTCCCCCTCCTCCCCCTGGCGCTGATCCTCGTGCTGCAGCCCTTCGCTCCGGGCGACGGGGCTCTGGCCGCGCTGACTGCGGCCTCCCTGATCGTCAGCTTCGCCACCACGGTCGCGCTCGTCGCCCTCGCCAGGTCGGCGGCCCGGCACCCTCTCGGCGAGCCGCCCGAGATCTCGCGCGCGGCGCGCTGGCGCAGCCGCGCGGTGGTCGTCGCGATCGTCCTGCTGGTCCTCGCGCTGGGCGCGCTCGGCTCCTTGTCCCTCTAGCCGGCCCCCGGGATCTCCATCGTGCCTTCCGAGACCAGCACCGTGTTCCCCCCGACCCGCACGCCGGTGATCTCGCCGTCCCGCTTGTCCACTTCGAGGTGGAGGAGGCTGGGGCGGCCCATTTCGAAGCCCTGCTCGACGATCCAGGTGAGGGTTCCGTCGCGCTCCGGGGCGCGGATCCCCAGGTAGCCGCCGAGGGCGGAGACGGCCGAGCCGGTCGCGGGATCCTCCCCGATGCCGAGCTCGGCCGCGAACATGCGGGCGCGCAGGTGCGAGCCGGGAAGCTCGGGGTCGCGGCACATCAGGAAGACGTCCTTGGCCCAGCCGCCGCCCAGCACCTCTTCCCAGACGTCGATCCGCAGGCGCGCCCGGCGCAGCGCGTCCCGATTGCGGAGCGGGATGAAGAGGAACGGGTTGCCGCAGGAGAAGCCCTGGGGGTAATCCTCCCCCTGATCCTCGCCCAGGCTGAGCACGTCGTCCGCGGCGAGCGAGAGCATCTCCGCCAGCTCCGACGCCTCGGGCGGCGTCGGTCCCGCCTCGGGGAGCTTCGCCACGCTGAGCTGCGTGAAGACCGGACGGCCCTCCTCGCTGCGGATCAGGACGGGGACCGGACCGACCCCCTCTTCGAAGACGATCCTGGTTTCGGCCCCGGCGAGCGGGATCTCCCCCAGCGCGGCGAGCACGTAGGCCGTGCCCACCGTGGGATGGCCGGCGAAGGGAAGCTCGGCCTTCGGAGTGAAGATCCGCAGGCAGCGGGTGTGTTGCGGCTCGTCCGGCGGCAGGACGAAGACCGTCTCCGAGAGGTTGAATTCCCGGGCGATCCGCCGCATGAGGTCGTCGGAGAGGCCGCGGGCGTCGGGGAAGACCGCCAGGGGATTTCCCTCCAGCGGCCGGCTGGTGAACACGTCGGCGGTGATGAATCGGCAGCGCATGGCACCGGATTCTATCGCCGGATCTCGACCTCGGAGGCCGCGACCGTCAGGACGGCTTCGCGCGTGATGACGCCGTAGGTGACCTCGCCGTCCGGACCGGTCTCCGCCTGGACGATCAGCGCGGGGAGGCCGGATTTCAAGGTGGCCGCGACCGGCAGCTCCAGGGCCGCCGGCCGGCCCTTGCCGTCGAGATGGAAAACGGCCTTGCCTTGCGCCACGTCGGCCGCGGTGGCGGCGCGGCCCAGGGGGAGGATGCCGGGGAGGTATTGCGGGTGCCCAGGGTAGTCGCTGAGGAGACTGGCCTCCCAGCGGGAGGCCGGGCGGAAGTTGTCGGCGTAGCGGTCGAGCGCAGCTTTCAAGGCCGCGAGCCGCTCGTCCCCGTCTTCGAGCAGCGGGTGGTAACGCGGCGCGCCGAGGACGACGTAGGCGAACTGCAGCGCGGCCGCGTCGAGCGTGCGCTCCTGGATCTCCTTGCGCGGGGAGGCGAGCGTCGCGAGGAAGTGGGGAGCCGGGCCGCTGGACGAGGAGACCGAGGGGATGATGCGCGAGAGGTGCGACCCTTCGAGGATCTGGACCGCTCCGCTCGGAGTGGTGTCGTCGAGCAGCCGGCGCAGGATGCGCAGGCAGTAGGGGTGGCGGAACCAGAGATGGCCCTCCCAGTTGCTCACGGACAGGATCTGCCGGACGACGGCGCCGTAATAGGGATGCTCCGGCTCGGCCAGGGCGTCGAGGGCGCGCGAGGCCTCCAGGCTGCCGACGTCGATCAGGGCTTCGACCTCCTCCCTGAGCTCGTCGTCGAACCCGTCGCCCGGGGGGATGGCGATCCGGCCGGCGCGGAAGTCCTCGGCGAAGTCGCGGAACGGCTGCGGGTCGCCGAGGAAGTGCGCGGCCTGCGCCCATTGCCACCGGCCCGGCAGGTTCTCCGCGGTCATGGAGGACGTCGCCCGCCGCGCCAGCTCGGGCGCGATGCGCAGATCGCCCAGATCGATCAGCGCAGACCGGTAGGCCTTCACGATCAGGCGCCGCTCGTAATTGTGATAGGTCACGCGGCTCTCCGGAGGGATGGCGTCGTGGGCCGCGAGGTCGGAGTCCATGGCGGCCAGGATCGCCTCCGCGACCGTCGGGCGGGAAAACTTTGCGATCGCCGGGTTCAGCTTGCGCTCGAGCTCCGGACCGATCACCGTGGGCTCGATGGTCGTGCGCAGGTTTTTCTCCTCGGTGAGCTTCGCGAGATTGGCGGCGGCCTCGCTCCGGGCCTTGAAGCCCGCCTTGGGATCGGCGAGCGTCTTCATCATCCGCTCGTCGAGCGACAGCCCGCCGTTCTCCTCCCAATAGGCGCGCAGGCGCTGCGCCAGGCTGCTGGCGGCGCGCTCGCCGTGGGCGGTGAAGTTGTCGCCGGTCGCGGAGGCTTCGAACGCCTGGATGCGCAGGATCGACATGAGCGCCGTCAGCACCGCCTCGCGGACGCTCAGGACGGTGCGGCCCACGTCGTAGTCGCGCCAGAAGTGGACGGAGCGGGTCAGCCGCGGGTCCGTTTCGAGCGCGTCGAGCAGGTCGGGGACGGCAACGTCGCCGAGGCGGATCAGGTCCTGGACGGCTGGGGCCGAAGCGAGGTCCACGCCCCCGGGCGAGCCGTCCTGCAGCACGGCGACCTCGTCGAGCGCGCCGATCAGCCAGGCCGTCTTCCTCTTCGTGTTCCATGTGTCGAAGCCGTCGGGCCGTTCCGCCTGCGGCTTACCGAAAGTCCCTTCGCGCTGCCGGCGCTTCAGATCTTCGACGATCAGCCCGGCCTGATCCATCTCCACGGCTTCTTCCGGGTAGAGGCGCAGCAGGCGCTCGCCGTGGGACAGCGCCTCCTCGTCCGCGCAGACCATGTAGGCATGGACCATGGCGCCGAAAGCCCACCAGGCGAGGTCGCTGCGCAGCTCCTCGCGCGGGTTGCCGCGATAGGTCCTGGCATGGGCGAGCGCGAGCGCGGCGAGGTGCTTGTCTCCGAAGCGGTAGAGCCAGGCCGCGTAGGAGAGGCTCGAAGCTCCGCCACCCAGGACGGCGCCGTCCGCGAGGATGCCGAAGGCGCTGTCGGCCTCCGGATCGAGCTCCTTCCGGGTGTAGGCGTCCTTGCAGGTGTCCCGGAAGTCGATCACGGACATCTTCATCCCGGGGGTCACGGGGGTCGATTCGCCATCGGTGAAGTAGATCCGGTCCGGCTCTCCCCCCTCGCCGGGCACGAGCCAGCCTCCCCTCTCCTTCTCCTCGATCTGCCCCCAGACCGTGCGGACGGGCGCCAGGACGAAGGCGCGCTCCGCCCCCCGGGGGTCGAAGAGCGGCCCCTTGAGGAGCTGTTCGAGATAGATCTCTTCCGAGGTCGTGAGTCTCTGGGCCCGCGCCGGGCCGGCAAAGGGGAAGGACAGGAGGACAGCCAGAACGGCGAGACGGCATGGACGCGGGAGCATTCCGGCGATTGTACTCCCCGGGCAGCTAATCCATGAGGGCACGCGCCATCGCCGGAGTGAGGCGGTAGCGCGGTACCCAGACTGTCACCTCAGCCCGCCTTCACCTTCCGCGGACCCGCGGACCTCACGTCCTCGCTCACCTGGTCCTCGTACTTCTCGAAGTTGTCCGCGAACATGTCGGCGAGCTGGGTGGCCTTGGCGTCGTAGTCGGCGGGGCTCTTCCAGGTCTCGCGCGGACGCAGCACCTGGTCCGGCACCCCTTCGATGCTCACCGGCACGGCCAGGCCGAAGTTGGGATCGTTCCAGGTCTCGGCGTCGTCGAGCTCGCCCGAGAGCGCCGCGGTCACCATGCGGCGCGTGTAGCCGAGCTTGATGCGCTGGCCCACGCCGTAGGGACCGCCCGTCCAGCCGGTGTTGAGCAGCCAGACCTTCGCGCCATGTTGAGCGATCTTCTCGCCGAGCATGCCGGCATAGACGCTCGGATGGAGCGGCAGGAAGGGCGCGCCGAAACAGGTGCTGAACGTCACCTTGGGCTCCGTGATCCCCTTCTCCGTGCCCGCCACCTTGGCCGTGTACCCGGACAGAAAGTGATACATCGCCTGCTCGGCCGTCAGCCGCGAGATCGGCGGCAGCACTCCGAACGCGTCGCAGGTCAGGAAGACGATGTTCCGCGGATGGCCGGCCATGCCGTGCAGGTCCACGTTGTTGAGCTGCGTCAGCGGATAGCTGGCGCGGGTGTTCTCGGTCAGGCGGTCGGAGTCGAGGTCGAGCCGGCGGGTCTCGGGATCGCAGACCACGTTCTCCAGGATCGTGCCGAAGGTGCGCGTGGTCTGGTAGATCTCGGGCTCGCCGTGCGCGCTCAGGCGGATCACCTTGGCGTAGCAGCCGCCCTCGATGTTGAACACGCCGTCGTCGCTCCAGCCGTGCTCGTCGTCGCCGATGAGCGTGCGGTCCGGATCGGACGACAGCGTGGTCTTGCCCGTGCCCGAGAGGCCGAAGAAGAGGGACACGTCGTCCCGGGTCGCGCCGTAGTTGGCGCTGCAGTGCATCGAGAGCACTCCCATCTTCGGGAGGTAGTAGTTCATCACGCTGAAGATCGACTTCTTGATCTCGCCGGCGTACTGGGTGCCGCCGATCAGGACCATCCGCCGCGCCAGGTCGAGCAGGATGAAGGTGGAGCTGCGGGTGCCGTCGCGCCCCGGATCGGCCTGCAGCGAGGCGACGTTCAGGACGACGAACTCCGGCTCGAACCCGGCGAGCTTCGCCGGGTCCTCCTCGCGCACGAACATGTTGCGCGCGAACAGGCTGTGCCAGGCGTTCTCGGTGATGATGCGGACGGGCAGGCGATGGCGGGGATCGGCGCCGGTCGCGCCGGCATAGCCGTCGAAGACGAAGAGGTCCCGGCCGCGGACGTGCTCCCGGGCGCGGGCGAGCAGGCCGTCGAGCTTCTCGCGCTCGAACCTGCGGTTGACGTCCCCCCACCAGATGTCGCTCTCGATCGACGGATCGGCCACCATGAACTTGTCGTTGGGGGAGCGGCCGGTGTGCGGTCCGGTGAGGCAGACGATCGGCCCCTCGGCCGCGGTCACGCCCTCGCCGCGCTGGATCGCCATCTCGTACAGCCGTGCCGGAGGAAGGTTCCAGTACACCGTGCCGGCATCCGCGATGCCGTGGCTCTCGATCCCGTGGCTGCTCTGGTACGGTCCCTCGTTTCGCATTCCATCACCTCAAAAGAAGTTATCGCGCCTGGCTCAGCCAATCGACCAGGAGCCTCGACATCGCTTTCATGCCTACCGCGACCGCGCTGTCGTCGGCGCGGAAGGTCGGGGTGTGGAGGCCGCCGGAGGTGGTCCCCGGGGCGACGACGCCCAGCCGGTAGTAGAACCCGGGGATCTCGTTGGCGAAGTAGGCGAAGTCCTCGCCGCCCATGGAGGGCTCGACGAGCTTGACGTTGCCGGCCCCCACCGAGCGCTCCAGGAGCGCGGCGGAGGTCTTGGAGAGCGCCGGATCGTTGACCGTCGCCGGCGCGTTCTTCTTGTACTCCAGCTCGAACGAGCCGCCGCCGGCGCGGGTGATCCCGTCCAGGATCTCGCGCATGCGGCGCTCGACCTCGGCGCGCACCTCTTCGTTGTAAGTGCGCACCGTCCCCTCCAGGTAAACCTCGCCGGGGATGATGTTGAAGCGCTCGCCGCCGCGGACGATGCCGACGGTGAGCACGCTCGGCTCGAACGGCGACAGGTTGCGCGAACGGATCGTCTGCAGCGCCAGGATGGCCTGCGCCGCCATGACCACCGGATCGATGCTCAGATGAGGAGAGGCGCCGTGCGCCTGCTTCCCCTTGATCTTGATGATGAACTGGTCGACCGCCGCCATGGTCGGCCCGGGGTTGTAGCCCACCTGCCCCACCGGCAGGTCGGGGAACGAGTGGAGGGCGAAAATTGCCTGCGGCTTGGTCTCGAACGCGCCTTCGTCCAGCATCAGGGCGGCGCCGGGCTTCTCGCCGGGGGGCGGTCCTTCTTCATCCGGCTGGAAGATGAACTCGATGCTCCCGGGCAGGTCGGCCTTGACCGCGTTCAGCACGGAGGCCACGCCGAGGAGCGCCGTGGTGTGGACGTCGTGGCCGCAGGCGTGGGCGACCCCGACCTCCTGGCCGAGGAAGGTGTCTTTCTTGGTGGAGTGGAACGGCAGGTCGGTCTGCTCGACGACGGGCAGGGCATCCATGTCGGCACGCACGGCGATCCGCGGGCCGGGCTTGCCCCCCTGGAGGACGGCGGTGACGCCGGTCTTGGCGACGCCTGTCTTGACCTCTAGGCCTAAGGCGCGCAGGTGGGCGGCCACCAGCTCGGCGGTCTTGACCTCTTTGTAGCC
>JBJMGZ010000744.1:0-4507 GCA_045807605.1 Thermoanaerobaculia bacterium
AGTGGGTCAGGCGGCGCGCGGCCTGCGGCTCGGGAGCGGAGTGGCAGGAGGCGCAGCTCTCCGGGCCGGCGGAGGCGAGCAGCGCGTTGTGCTCCTCGAACCCGGTCTGCTTGACGCTGGCGCGGAACAGCTCGGCCTCGCGGCCATGGCACTGGCCGCAGACGAAGGCCACGGAATCGACGCCGGGCGGCGTCGCGCCATGGTTGCCGTGGCAGTCGTTGCAGGTGGGGGCCGAAAGATCATCGCGCTCGAGCAGGGCCCGCGCGTGCACGCTCTGGCGCCAATGGGCGTACTGGTCCACCGGCAGCGGCCGGCCGTCCGCGAGCGTGTAGCCGGCCATGCGCTTGGGATCGCCGTGGCAGGCGCGGCAGGTCTCGGCCACCCGCTTCGGGTAGACCGGCGAGTCGGGATCGGAGATGCGCCGGATGCCGTGGACGCCGTGGCAGTCGACGCAGGTCGCCACCTTGGTGTCGCCCCGGGCCAGGGCCGTGCCGTGGTGGCTGGTGCGGTACTCCCGCTCCTGGTCCACCCGGATGTCCGGCCGGAAGCGCCGCATGAAATTGGGATCGGAGTGGCAGCGTCCGCAGAAGGCGGGGATGTCGCCGCGGGCGGGCGCGCCGCGGTAGGGATTGGGCGCGAAGCCCGGGTCCATGGCCGAGGGGTCGTCGCGCAGCGCCAGGTCGGGATTGCCGCCGTGGCAGTCGTGGCACGACAGGCCGATCTGGCCGTGCACGTCGTGGCCGAAGGCGGCCGGGATCTTGAGCGCATCCCCTTCGAACATCCCGGGATCGGAGTGGCAGGCCGTGCACGAGGTCGCGGCCGCAGCGCCCAGGGCGGGGGCGGAGCCCAGCAGGAGCAGCGCGACGGCGGCCCCGACGATCGTTCTCATGGCGTCTTCCTTCCCGTCCGCTGCGTGGCGAGGCTCAGGATGGCGATCAGGACTCCGGTGCCGAGCACGACCCAGACCGGCAGCAGCGACGCGTAGCCCCAGGCCGTGAAGCCGACGATGTAGATCAGGGCGGCCGCTCCGGCCACGGTGAAGGCCGGGCTCCTGCCCCGCCGCACGAGGCCGCGGTCGAGGAAGGGGACGAGCACGAGGAGCAGCCCGCCGAAGCCGAAGAGGAGGATGGGGATCGCCTCGTACTCGATGCCGGCGATCTCGCCGCCGGGCACGAGCTTGAGCGATTGGAACATGAACATGAAGTACCACTCGGGCCGGATGTCCCGGTAGGCGGGCGCGAACGGGTCGGCCTTCTCTCCCAGCTCCCAGGGGAACAGCGCGGCGAGCGCCGCGAGCACGCCGAGGGCGAGCGTCCAGCCGAACAGCTCGCGCAGAGCGAAGTGGGGGAAGAACCGCATCGGCTTGCGCTTCTTCGCCTGCTCCTCCAGCCCCGGCGGCACGCTCATGCCGTGGAGCTGGACGAGGGCCAGGTGGAGCGCGAGCAGGAGGACCGTGATGGCCGGGAGAATGGCCACGTGCCAGCCGTAGAAGCGCGACAGCGTGCCGCCGGTGACCCGGTCGCCGCCGCGCAGGAAGCGCAGCAGCCACTCGCCGATCCCGGGCACCGCGCCGGCGATGTCGGTGCCCACCTTGGTGGCGAAGAAGGCGAGCTGGTTCCAGGGCAGCAGGTAGCCCGAGAACCCGAAGGCCATGGCCAGGAAGAGGAGCACGCAGCCGCTCACCCAGGTCAGCTCGCGCGGCCGCCGGTACGCCTTGAGGAAGAACACGGTGGCCAGGTGGGCGAAGGCGAAGAAGACCATCAGGTTGGCCGACCAGGAGTGGATGGAGCGGATCAGCCAGCCGAACGGGACGGTGGTCATGATGAACTCCACCGACTCGAAGGCCTCCTCGGCCGAGGGCCGGTAGTAGAGCATCAGCAGCATCCCCGTCATCACCTGCACGAGGAAGAAGAACAGGGTCATGCCGCCGAAGTAGTAGAGCGGCATGTAGCGGTGGACCGGGACGGTCTTGTGGGCGGCGACCTGGCGCGCCGCGTCGAGGTGCAGGCGGTCGTCCAGCCAGGCGAGGATCCGGGTGCGGTCGATCTCCATGGCTCAGGCCTTTCCCACCACGAGGGTCGGGGGCCGGCCGGAGCCCTTGGCGACCAGGTGGACCTTGTAGGCGGTGAGGGGGCGGGGCGGCGGGCCGGCCACGTTCTGGCCGGTGAGGTCGTACTGCCCGTTGTGGCAGTTGCACCAGATGAGGTGCCGGTCCCGGCGGTACTCGACCACGCAGTCGAGATGGGTGCAGGTGGCGGTGAACGCGCGGTATTCGTTGTCGGAGACGCGGAGGACGATCACCGGCTCGGCGCCGAAGCGGATGATCTTGAAGCCCTTCTCCGCGAGCTCGGGGTCATCCGTGGAGCCGGCCTCCATCTCGGCGACGGCGGCCTCGGGCACCTCCGGCGGGCTCACGAAGCGCAGCACGGGATAGAGGACGGAGACCAGGAAGGCGCCTGCCGCGGTTCCCAGAAACCAGTTGAGAAAACGACGACGCCCGAGGTCCGGCACAGGGTCCACCACTGGCCACCTCCCTTCCAGGAGAAGAGCTGCCGACGTTTTAAGCCTTCCCCCAAGTGTACGCCACGTCCGGACGGGTAGGCCGGGACCCACCCCGACGGATGTGGCGCCCCCGCCGCCAAAGGGGAAGATAGAGGCAATCGAAAGGAGACGCACATTGAAGCGAGACTGGCGGACCTGGCTGGCGGGCAAGGTCGGGCGCAAGGGGGACAGGATCTGGCGCGTGCGCATCCTGGTCCAGTCGGGGTTCGCGTTGACCTGCGTGCTGCTGGGCATCCAGTTCGGCCGCTTCGTGAGCGCGGCCAGGGCGGGGGAGCTGCCGCTGCCGCACCGGCCGCCCGGCGTCGAGGGCTTCCTGCCGATCAGCGGCCTGATGGGCCTCGTGGACTGGATCTACCAGGGGACGCTCAACACGATCCATCCCGCGGCGACGGTCCTCTTCGTCCTGTTCCTGGTGATGTCGGTGCTGTTCCGCAAGTCGTTCTGCTCGTGGGTCTGCCCGGTCGGCTTCCTGTCCGAGGCGCTGGCGCGGCTGGGGCGGGCGATCTTCGGCCGCAACTTCCGCATCTGGCGCTGGCTCGACGTGCCGCTGCGCGGTCTCAAGTATCTGCTGCTGGCCTTCTTCCTCTGGGCGATCCTCAACCTGGGCGCCGAGTCTCTGCGCGGCTTCCTGGAGTCGCCCTACAACCGGGTGGCGGACGTGAAGACCGGCGTCTTCTTCCTGAGCCTCGGGCAGGTGGGGATCGACGTCCTGATCGTCCTGGCGCTCGGCTCGATCCTGGTGAAGGGCTTCTGGTGCCGCTATCTCTGCCCCTACGGCGCGCTGCTGGGGCTGGTCTCGTGGATGTCGCCCGCGACGATCCGGCGCGATCCGGTGAGCTGCATCGACTGCGGGCTCTGCGACAAGGTCTGCATGGCGCGCCAGCCGGTCTCGCAGAAGCTCGCGATCTGGAGCCCCGAGTGCACGAGCTGCCTCGACTGCGTGGCGGTCTGCCCAATCAAGGATGCCCTGAACGTCCAGGTCGCCGCCGGCGCTGGGAGGCCCCGAAGTATGCGGCCGCGCTGCTGCTCCTCTTCCTGGCCGGCTACGCGGGAGCGCGCGCCTTCGGTCTCTGGGAGAACGGGATCGGCGACGGGGAGTACGTGCTCGAGATCCAGCAGGATGCGTCGGTGCCGTTCGCGCATCCGGGGATGTGACAGGTGCTACGATAGCTCGCATGGAGGCTCTGGACGAGCGGGTGACCCACCTGGCCGAATCCCAGCCTGGGATCTCGGCGCTGATGATCTTCGGCTCGCGAGCTTCCGGTTCCCCGCGGCCGGACAGCGATCTCGACATCGGAGTTCTGCCGGATTCGAGCGATCCGCAGGTCCGGCGGGCCCTGCAATCTCAATTGGCCGTGGCCTTGGCCGACCTGGCCCCCGCAGGCCGGGTCGATGTGGTGCTGATGGATGAGATCCCTGACCTCCTGCGGCAGCGCATCCTGGAGACGGGGCGGGTCCTGATCTGCCGGGACCCTGCCGCGTTCCAGGACTTGAGAGTACGGACGATGCGCGAGCACGGGGACCGGGAGTGGGTACGGCGCATTCTGCGCACGGCCCAGCGCCGCCGCCTCGAACAAGGAATGCCCAGTGGTCGATCGGGACGCGCTCTCGAGTCGCTTGGACGCGTTGGAAAGCTACCTCGCTGAGCTGCGCTCCTTCGAGCGCTACAGCCGCGAGGAGTTCGTCCACGAGCCAGCCCTCCATCATCTGGGAGAGAGGTTTCTGCATCTGGCCTGCGAGTGCGTCCTGGATACTGCCCACCATGTGATTGCCGAGCAGGGGTACCGGCAGGCCGCGAGCTACAAGGACGCAATGGATGTATTGCGCGAGGAAGAAATCCTCGATGCGGCACTCTGCGAGCGGCTGAAAGGCTGGATGGGCTTTCGCAACGTGCTCGTCCACTTCTACCTCGATATCGATCACGGCCGTTCCTACGACGCCCTCC
>JBJMGZ010000745.1:0-4588 GCA_045807605.1 Thermoanaerobaculia bacterium
TGCCCGTGCTTTCGACCTCCCGGAATTATTCGAGAGCCTTGGCCTTGAAGCTCGACTTCGATACGAGACGCTCCATGTCAGAACCTCCCTCAGCGCCGGACGACCATGGAGACTTTACCATGGTCATCAGGTGTGCCAACACGGTGACACCCGCCAGAACACCAAACCCAAGGATGCCGTGACCGTAGACAAGGTCAGGAGGGCTCCATGAAACACCTCGCTCACCGGATAGGAACCGACCTCGACTGGGTCCAGACGCGGGCTCTCAAGAGGGAGTACGAGCTGCGCGCGGACGGGGAGGTCGCGGCCACGCTGCGCTTCCGCAGCTCTTGCAGCTCCCTCGCCACGGCGGAGAGCGCGGACGGATGCTGGACGTTCAAGCGCGTCGGGTTCTGGCAGAACCGGATGACGGTCCGGGCGTGCGGGTCCGAGGCCGAGATCGCCACCAAGCATCGCAGCACCCTGGAGCTGTCCGACGGCCGCAGGTATCGCGCCGGCGGCAACGTCTGGCTGAGCCGCTATCTGATTCAATCCGAGACCGGAGAGCCCCTGATCCGCTATCGGAAGCACGGCATGATGCGCCTGGCGGCGTACATGGAGATCACGCCCGCCGCGGCGGAGCTGGCCGAGCTCCCCTGGATGGCCATGCTGGGCTGGTATGTCGTCGCCATGATTCACAGCGACGCCGCGGCGGCGGCCAGTATCGCCACGTTCGGCTGACCCTCAGAGCCCGTCCAGCTCGGCGAGCAGCCGGTCGATCTCGGCCTCGGTGTTGTAGAAGTGCGGCGACACACGGAACCGTCCCGCGCGGTCGGCCACGATCACGCCGCGCTCGGCCAGCTTCCGGACCGTCTCGCCCGCGGGGCGATCCGGATGCACGGCGGTGACGATGCCCGAGGTCTCTCCCTCCGCCCGGGAAGAAATTACCTGCCAGCCGCGCTCGGCGAGACCGGCGGCGGCGCGCTCGGTCAGGGCGAGCACCCGGCGCTCGACCTCGTCCATTCCCGCTTCCAGGAGGATCTCCAGGGAGGCTCCGAGCGCGGTGATGCCGTAGGCGTTCAGGGTGCCGCTCTCGAAACGCTTCGCACCTTCGTTGAAGTCGACATGGAACTCGGTCCAGCCGAGCTGGTCGCGCATGGAGCGCCAGCCGGAGCGGGTGGGACGGAGGCGCTCCACGATCCGGTCGGAGACGTAGAGGAGGCCGATCCCCTCGGGGCCGAGGAGCCACTTGTGGGCGGAGGCGACGGCCGCGTCCACGAGGTCGCGCTCGACGTCCAGATTCAGGGCTCCGAGCCCCTGGATGACGTCCACCACCAGGAGGATGCCGCGCTCGCGGCAGACGCGGCCGATGCGGGCGAGGTCGCAGCGGTAGCCGCTCGCGTACTGGACCCAGGAGAGGGCCAGCATGCGGGTGCGATCGTCGATACGGGAGAGCAGCTCGTCGTCGTCGATCCGGCCGTCGCGCTCCTCGACCTGCCGGTACTCGACGCCATGGTCGGCGAGGCGCATCCAGGGGTAGACGTTCGAGGGAAAATCGAGACAGGCGCCGATCACGTTGTCGCCCGGCTGCCAGTCCACGAAGCCCTCGGCGATCGCGGACAGGCCGGTCGAGGTGTTCTCGCAGAAGGAGACCTCCCGCGGATCGCGCGCTCCGAGGAGCTGCGCGGCCAGGGCGCGGACGCGCTCGGTCTCCCTGTTGCGGTCGGCCCAGTGCTGGTCGCCGGTCCGGGAGACGTCCTCGGCCATGGCGGCCATCCGCTGCGTCGCCCGGCGGGGCATCGGCGCCACGGCCGCGTGGTTCAGATAGGCGTAGCGCTCCGTCACCGGAAACTCGGCGCGGAATTGCTGCAAACGGGTGTCATCCATCGCTTTTCCTCCCGCCCGGCTTCAGCTCCAGGAGGAGCAGCGCCGGCAGTCCAATCCCCAGGATGCTGACATAGTGCAGGCCTCGATAGAGCAGCGTTCCCGCGAGGGCGTCCTCCCGGCTCATGCCCATGGCGACGAACGAGCCCACCATGGCGGCCTCGGTCGTTCCCAGGCCTCCCGGGGTGCCGGTCAGCATGCCCGCGGCATTGCCCAGGGCCACCCCGGCGAAGATCTCCAGGACCGGCACCTCGATCCCCAGCGCCCGGAACACGAACCACTGAGCGACGAGGTTCGAAACGAAGAAGCACAGGCCCAGCAGCGCCGCCCGGCCGTGCAGCCGTCCGTGCCCGAGCAGGCGCACGAACACCCCCACGGCCTCGTGCCCGTGGGCATAGAGGCTCTGCATCCGGCTCTCCGTCCTCTCCGCTCCACGGGCCAGGAAGCGCACCAGCGGGTTGGCCATGAAGTCGGGGCTGCGGCGGATCCAGACCAGGATCACCGCCGCAACGGCAGCCAGGGCCACGGCCGCGGCCACCCCGAACCAGGCGTGCCCGAAAAGCGGCGCGGCCACGATGATCGCGATCCAGGTGCAGGTGGTCATCACCGCGTGATGGGCGACCTGGTCGTAGAGGACCACTCCGTAGACCACGCCGAAGGGTAGAGCAAGATCGCGGGTGAAGTACCGCGCCCGCATCAGCCCCCCGAGCAGACGGGCCGACGGCGTGATCAGGTTGAGCGCCGCCGAGGCCAGCAGCACCGCGAAGCCCAGCCTTGCCCGCGGGCTGCGCTGGACCGCGACCTGCGAGGCGAGCCGGAATCTCAGGTCCCAGAGGAGATAGCGCCCCACCATCAACAGCAGGCCGGGGGTCAGGAACCACCAGCTCGCGTGCTCGATCCGGCCGGCGAGGTCGGACCAGCGGATGCCCGAGACCAGGCGCCAGGTCAGCCAGAGCGCCAGCACCGTGATCCCCGTCTTGAGCAGTCGGAAGCCCCAGGTCTTCAGGGCGGAGCTCTTGGGCGGGGTTGGGGTCATAGGCGGCCGGCCGGGGGGCGCATAGGATAGCGCACCGAGGAGGACGGCATGGGCGACGAAACTCTGGAGCTCCCCGCGGAGGAGATCCGCAAGCTCGGCTACCGCATCGTGGACCTGCTCGTGGACCGGGCCGCCACCCTGTCCGGCCGGCCGGTGACCGGATGGGGCGGACGCGAGCAGCTCGAGGCCCTGTTCCGCGAGCCGGCGCCGGAGCGGCCCCGGGATCCCGGCGAGGTCCTCGACCGGCTGGAGCGCGATCTCCTGCCCTGGTTCATGCCGATCGATCACCCGCGCTTCTTCGCGTTCGTTCCCTCGCCGGGGAACCTGGTCGGCGCCCTGGCGGACGCGCTCGCCTCCGGGCTCAATCCGTTCCTCGGCACCTGGTTCGCCGGCTCGGGACCCGCCGAGATCGAGCTCGTCACGCTCGACTGGCTGCGCGACCTCTGCGGCCTGCCCGCGGAGGCCGGCGGCCTCTTCGTCTCCGGCGGCTCGGTGGCGAACCTGACCGCGCTCCATGCCGCCCGCCATGCCCGTCTCGACTCCCGGGGAGAGGACCCCGGGCGCGCCACGATCTATCTCTCGGACCAGACCCACTCGTCCGTGGAGCGGGCGCTCTCGGTGCTCGGCTTCCGGCCGGACCAGATCCGCAAGCTGCCGGCGGACGACGGGTTCCGCCTGTCCCTGCCGCATCTGGTGGAGGAGATCGCTGCCGACCGCGCGGGAGGAAGACTCCCGTTCTGCGTGATCGCCAACGCCGGCACCACGAACACCGGCGCCGTCGATCCCCTTTCCGACCTGGCGGACCTCTGCGGCCGGGAGGACCTCTGGCTCCACGTGGACGGGGCCTACGGCGCGGCGGCGGTGCTCTGCGAGCGGGGACGGCGGGAGCTGGCCGGGCTGGAGCGGGTGGACTCGCTCTCGCTCGATCCGCACAAGTGGCTCTTCCAGCCCGTCGAGATCGGCTGCGTGCTGCTGCGCGACCGCCGGCTCCTCCACGACGCGTTCACCATCCATCCCGACTACCTGCAGGACGTGCATCGCGATCGGGAGGCGGTGAACTTCTGCGACTACGGCATCCAGCTCACCCGGGGATTCCGGGCGCTCAAGCTCTGGATGTCGATCCAGGTCTTCGGCATGGACGCGTTCCGCCGCGCCGTGGACCGGGGCTTCGATCTCGCCGAGACCGCGGAGCGCATCCTGCGCGAGTCCCCGCGCTGGGAGGTGGCCACTCCGGCCCGGATGGGCATCGTCAGCTTCCGCTACGTGATCCCCGGAAAAACGGAGGAGGAGCTGGACGAGATCCAGATCGGGATCGTGGAGGGCCTCCGCGCCGAGGGCTTCGCCATCGCCACCTCGACCCGCCTGCGCGGCCGCACCGCTCTGCGCCTCTGCACGATCAATCCGCGGACCACGGACGAGGACATCCGGACCACGATCGAGCAGATGGCCGCCATTGGAGAGGGGTTGACGGCCGGAGCGTCCTGAGAAACTCTTGCGCCGGGAGGAAGAGATGATGAAGATCACCGTGAACAAGAACGGCCCCTTCCGCGTGGAGGGGGACGACATCCAGATCGTCGATCCCGAGGGCAGACCCTACGGCCTGGGAGGGCGGACCGTGGTCTCCCTCTGCCGCTGCGGGCAGTCCGCCAACAAGCCCTTCTGCGACGGCAGCCACAAGCATCACGGCTT
>JBJMGZ010000746.1:0-10374 GCA_045807605.1 Thermoanaerobaculia bacterium
GAGGGGATCCGGATCATTTTCTGACCCTGGCCACATCTTTGACCCACCGCCAAGCCGGCGGTGGGTTTGAAGATGACCCTTCCTTACAGTCCAACACGCCAGGCTTTTTTGTAACCGCTTCCATTTGTTGATTTTCCAGAATTGCCAGAAAGACTCGCTCTCTCTGGCACCGGAGTTGCTCCATGGGAAAGGCAGTTGTTGTCTTTTTATGCTGTCTTGAAGTCCTCGGTTGAGGAGAGGAGGTTTGCCATGGCCCGCCTGATGTCGTTCGGTCTCGGTCTGGCCGCGATGGCGATGAAGCGCCTCGTGGCTCTGGGTCTGTCCCGTTCCCGTTCCTGAAGTCTGCTGTCGGTCTGTTGTCGTCCTGTCGGGCGGAGGGATTCGCTGTACCTGTAGTCCTGTTGTTTTCCGGTTTCGCTTTGAGCTGCGGTCTGGAGTTCATCTTCGTTGCCAGCCGGCCGTCGCGGTCACGCTTCGGCCGGCTCATCTGATCCGTTCCACCTCCAGCACACCGATCAAACTGTTCGTGAGCAGGATCCGGCTCGCCGTCTCCAGATCCTCGGGAGTCAGGGAGCGCTCCGCGATCTCCCCGCGCTCGAGCAGCCGGCGGCGCACGGTGCCGGGCAGGCAGCCGTCCTCGGCCGGCGGCGTGAAGAGGCCATCCGCCAGGGCCAGGATCACGTTGCTCCGCGAGCCCTCCACCAGCCGGCCGCGCTCGTTGAGCAGCAGCGCCTCGAAAACACCCGCGGCGCGCCGCAAGGCCAGTCGGTTCGCCTGATAGGAGAGGCTCTTCAGGCCGGCCAGCGGCGAGCGCGACCAGATCCAGGGCTCCGGGAGGAGGATGGCGGAGACAGGCGGCAGCGGCGGGATGTATGGGGCGAGGGAGACGAGGCGTATCCCGGGAGTCACGGCGATCCGCATCCGCGCGATGGGCCAGGGAGAGGCCACGGCAACCTCCGCCACCGCTGCGGCGAGGCCCTCCCGGTCCTCGAAATCGATCCCGATTCTGGGCAATCCCTCGAACAGCCGGTCGAGGTGCGCCTCCACGTCCCCGGCCTGCCCCTGGTCGACTCGCAGGGTCTCGAACAGGCCATCCCCCAGCATATCCTCGGGGCCGATCCGCACCTCCTCGATCGGCAGCAGCCGGCCGTTCCACCACGCGAGGCTCACTCGGAGGCTCCCAGCGCGGTCAGGAAGGCGCGGGCCTTGACCGCGCTCTCCTCCAGCTCCAGCTCCGGATCGGAATCGGCCACGATGCCGCAGCCGGCGTGGTAGGCGATCTTCCCCTTGGCATGGACGGCGGTGCGGATCGCCACGGAGAGCTCCAGGTCGCCGGAGAGCGAGATCCAGCCGAAAGCGCCCATGGCCGGGCCGCGCCGCACCTCCTCCTCGCCCGCCAGGATCGACATGGCGCGGATCTTCGGCGCGCCGGTGATCGAGGCGGGCGGGAAGGAGGCGCGCAGCAGGTCGGCAACCCTGGAGACACCGCGGTCCGGGAGCAGCCGGCCCTGCACGGTGGAGATCGTGTGGTGCAGCGTCGGCAGCGTCACCAGCTCGGCGTGCGCGGGCACCCGCACCGAGCCCGCGTCGCAGACCCGCCCCAGGTCGTTGCGGGCCACGTCCACGATCATCGTCAGCTCCGCCCGGTCCTTCTCGCTCTCCGACAGCTCGCGGGCCAGGGCGCGGTCCTCCCGCGGGTTGGCGCCGCGCGGCCTGGTCCCCTTGATCGGCCGGGTCTCGACCATGTCCCCACGGACGGAAAGATAGAGCTCCGGGCTCACGGAGAGCAGCGCCCGCCCCCCGCCCAGATCGAAGAAGGCGCCGTGATCGGCGGGGCTCGCGGCGCGCAGCCGCTGGTAGAGCGGCCAGACCGCCTGCGGAGGGAGCGGGGCCTCCAGGCGCCGGCAGAGGTTCGCCTGGAAGATGTCGCCGCGGGCGATACGCTCCCGGATGCGCTCCACCGCGGCCTCGAACCCGCGGCGGTTGGGCCGGCTCACCACGGGTCCCGTCGCCAGCCAGCCCGGCGCGAGATCGGGAACCGGTCGCCGGCTGGCTCTCTCCAGGAGCTGCTCGGTCTCCACGACCGAGAAAGGACTCCAGGCATCCGTGGCTTCCAGGGTCCAGCCGCGGCCGTCCCAGAGCAGGCCCGCGGCGAACAGCTCCAGGTGAAGGTCGGGGAGCCCGAGGTCGTCCGGCGGGGGAGGCGGGAGCGGCTCGAGCTCGCCGGCCAGCTCATAGCCGAACCAGCCCACCAGCGCGGCGCCGGCCGTGCCTCCCCAGGCGGCGAACGCGGCTTCCAGAAGATCGAAGCCGCCGGCCCGGAACGAGACTCGATTGGCCGGTCCCTCCACCTTCGCCCGCCCCTTCCTCACGGTCAGCATGCCGACCGGCCGGACGTACAGCCGGTGCGGTCCGGAACCGCCGTCGAGCCAGGCCAGCCGCTCGCCGCGCTCCCGCAGCTCCGCGGCAACGGCGTCCGGTGGTGGAGGGGAGCCCGCCCGGCCCGGCCGCAGCGGCGTGCGCGAGCCCCGCGAGCCCGCCGCCGGAGCCGGGAGCACCGACCTCAGGCGCTCGGCGAGCTGCCTGCGCCTGCGCTCGGGGAGCCGGTCGGACCACACGGCCGCGTCACCAGGCCTGCGACTGGTAGAGGAAGTTGAACAGCATGTCCCTGCCCTCCCGGGTGGCGAACCACTGCGTGTCCACTTGAACCCCCTCCATGGCGAGCCCCCAGATGCGGCAGCCCACGGTGGCGCCGTTCTCGTCCCAGGCGCTGACCTCCAGGTCGTGCGGCAGGCGCTTGCGCCCGTCCAGCACGAGTGAGGTGGTCCTGTCGCGCGGCGCGTTCAAGGGGCTGGGGAGGCCGGCGAAGAGGTTCACGGCATCGTGACGGATCGTCGCCGCCTTCCGGCGGGCCTTGCGCGCCGGCACGAGCACGCCCTGGGCCGCGGCGATGATGACCAGCATGCCGAGCCCGATCCCCAGGATCGGGACCTCTCCGGCCAGGCTCATCACGACCTCCTGGCACACGCCGGTCTGCTCGGGCCCGCCCGGACCCGGCGTCAGAAGGATACGCCGCACCCGCGGCCTCATGTCGCGGATCTCCTGCAGCCGCAGCGAGCCGGACGGGCGCACGACGCACTCCGCGCCGAGCTCCCGCAGCGGCTCCACGAGGTTCCCCGGCGAGGGAGCCCCATTGTCGAGGACGAGGACACGCACGCGACGAAGTCTACAACCGCAAGGAGGCTCTCCTGGAGACAGGATTTCTCCGGCAACTTTTTCTTGAGTGGTGCGCCTAAACTGTCGTGGAGGTCCGTCTCCGAAGCCATGAGCAGCCTGATGAACGTCCGCTCCGCCGCCTTCCTGATGCTGGCCCTGGCCTGTGCCGGATGCGGGCACGTCATCCGCGGCGAGTTCGCGCCGAACCATCCCGGCCCGGCGTACGACTTCGCGGAACAGAAATGCGCTCGCGAGCGGCCTCCCGGGACCGGGCCGGAGGAGGTGTTCGTCCGCTACCTCGGCGCGGGCGGGCTCTACCTGGAATGGCGCGGGACGCCGGTCCTCGTCGGTCCTTTCTTCTCCAATCCCTCCTTCCCCCGCGCCTTTTTCGGCAGGCTCGCGACGGACCGGGTGCGGATCGACGGCGGGCTCAAGGGCATGGACCTCGCCGGCGTCCAGGCCATCCTCGTGGGCCACGCGCACTACGACCACCTGGCGGACGTCCCGGACATCGTCGAGAAGTTCAGCCCCGGGGCCGAGATCTACGTGAACCGGACCGGGGCCAACATGCTCGCCGGAGTGCCGTCCATGAGCGGCAAGGTGCACCCGCTGGAGGACGAACGCGACTTCAGGATCAGCCCGCTCATCCGGGTGCGCGCGGTCGAGTCCGAGCACGCCCCCCTGTTCTGGCATCTCAACTGGGCGCGCGGGCAGGTGGAGAAGCCCTGGACAAAGGATTGGACCCACCACGGTTTCCGCCAGCTCAAGGCGGGCACGACCTTCGCCTTCGTGATCGACCTCCTGGACGATCTCGGGGCAGTCCGCTATCGCATCTACTACCAGGACGCTGCCAGCCCGGAGGGCAAAGGCGTCCCTGACTTCGAGGACGCCTCCCAGCCCGGCTACGACCTCGCCGTCCTCTGCATGGCCTCGTTCAACTTCGTGAAGAACCATCCCGGCGGCATCCTCGACAAGCTGCACCCGAGGCACGTGCTGGTCACTCACTATGAAAACTTCGCCCGCGGTCCTCAGCAATCTCTCCGGTTCGTCCCGCTCCTCACGACCGGCGGCGCCAACCGCTTCCTGGAAAAGGTACGCACTTCCATCAGCGAGAGCGGCGCGCGGGGGCCGACCGCCGAGGTCTGCGGCCCGTCGAGCCGCGTCTCCACCATGCCGCTGCCCGGAGAGTGGCTCCGGTTTCAAGCTTTACCGAGGTGATTCATGAGGTCCCTGCGCCTGATCCCGGTCCTCTGCCTCCTCGCGGTGCCCCTGCCCGCGTTCGCCGACCATGCGGACTGCGACAACCCGCTGCCCCATGTCCTCAACCTGGGCCTGCCGCGGCTGCCCAGGGCCGGCTTCAAGATCGAGGACCTGAAGCCCGGGGTCGATAGCTTCATGCGGGAGTTCTACCGCGAGCACGGTGCCTGTTACGGCAAGCGGCCGCTCCAGGTCAACGTCACGGTCGCCAGCGACTACGAGATCCTCGACTGGCTGAAGCAGGGGACGATCCATGCCGCGGTGATTCCCGACATGACGCTCTACCTCCTCCAGCGCGACGGGATCAACCTGCGCAAGGTGGACGTCCAGGGGCACAGCATGGGCGACCTGCTGCTGCCGGCCGTGGTGGGCGTTCCCGTGTCGGCCCAGGCCGTGAACGGCAGATTGGAAAAGCGCCCTTCACCGCAGGGGGACCTGGCGGCGTTCCACGAGCAGATCTGGCGCGCGGCCTCCAGCGGCGGCGGCGAAAAGAAAGAGGAGAAGCCGGGCTACCGGATCGTGCTCGCCTCCCACCTCTCGACCACGGGCTTCCTGGATCCCCTGCTCGCCACGGCCCGCTGGCTGACGCCCCGCCTGCAGCGCATCGAGGACGAGAGGGAGCGCGAAGACCGGCGGGAGAGCTTCTGGCAGGCGTTCTTCGACAACGCCCGCTTCACGCTCGACTGCGACTCCCTGGACCTCCAGCCCGAGGCCGGCGCCCGGAGCTGCTGGGAGCTGCCGAAGTCCGGCCAGGCGTCCGGACCGGTCGAGATCCTGTTCCCCTGCGAGATGGCCCTGCGTCCCAAGCCGGGCGAAACGAGAGCAGCTGCGCCGGCGGGCGGCTTCCGCGAGCACCTGGTCATTCGCGAAACGCAGGCGAAGGAGATCTTCCCGAGGTCGGCCGGCGGAGACGAGGCCTTTCAGGACCCGATCCCGACCTATCTCGCCGAGCTCGACGCGGTCTTCGCCGAACGGAAGAACGAGCTGCTTTCGCCCGAGACGCGGCTCCTCAGGCCATTCCAGGCGATCCTCGAGCCCGAGCCCCTGTTCGGCGTCCGCACCTTCGGCTTCACCGTGGACGAGGCCCTGCGTCTGCTGCGCCAGGATCAGACGACCTCCGGCCGCTCCGAGCTCGCGCTGGTCCTGCCCGGCGGCGGCGTCAAGGCGGCCTACCAGTCGCGGATCGTGGACGAGCTCTACCGCCAGGGCTACCTGGAGAACGACCGGGTGAAGGGCTCCGGGGATCCGCTGAAAGTACGCTACGTCATCGGCACGAGCGGCGGCGCGCTGCTCGGCTTCTTCGTCTCGCAGCTCGGGTCGGCCGGCCCCTGGAACCTGACCGACATCCTCTGGAAGAGGGACGTGAGGAAGGGCCTCTACCTGCGCAGCTCGGACGTGTTCGGCTGGACCGACCTGCTGCGCTACCTGAGCGTGGTGGCGAGCTTCCTGGTCCTCTGCGCGCTGCTCGCCCTGGCGTCCATCCCCGAGCGGGCGCCGCTCAATCCCGCCGACCGGGTAGGGACGACGGCCTGGCGCGGCCGGCTGACGCTCGCCGTGCTTCCGCTGCTCCTGACGGCGCCGCTCCTGGTGCGGCTGTCGAACGCGCGGTCGGCCACGGGCCAGGAGCAGATCCCCGAGTTCGAGGGGCTGATCTACGCCGTGCTCGCCATGATCGCGATGTTCGCGGACCAGTGCCTGATCCTGCAGCCGGAGGAACGGACGAACGGCCGGCCCTGGGGCCCGCCGTGGCTGCCGGTGCTCCTGGGGGGAGCGCTCATCGCGGTGCCGCTGCTCCCCGGCTCGGTGCGCTGGGCGTCGGGGGGCCTCTCCTTCGGACCGGCCTACGCGGTGCTCGCGCCGCTGGTGCTGCTGGCCGGGCTCATCCTGCCGCTCCGCATCCGCTCCGCGCGCACCAGCCTCGTCCGCGTGGCGCTGGAGACGCTCGTGCCCACCGGGCTCGCCCTTCTCCTGGGGCTCGGCCTGGCGGGCGATTGGCTGACCGCGGTCAAGGTGCCGTTCTACATCACCGGCTTCGCCCTGGTGCTGCTCCTCGTGGCGGCCAACTACCTGCTGCGACGCTCGCTGCTGCGGGGCCGGGCCTGGTGGGCGGGCTACGCCGGGTCCCTGTTCCTGGCCTCCTTCCTGATCATGAACCTCTGCTGGCCGGGC
Organism: Thermoanaerobaculia bacterium; assembly: GCA_045807605.1. Classification (GTDB taxonomy): domain Bacteria; phylum Acidobacteriota; class Thermoanaerobaculia; order Multivoradales; family UBA5704; genus DATMER01. Next base: position 6,643 of record JBJMGZ010000746.1, read on the forward strand.
GAGCCGGCGCATGCGGGCGCCGAGCACGCGCTCGCCGCGCACACGCTGGAGATCTCGGTGGGCACCTTCCTGGTCTGCGTCGGGCTCCTGGTGCTGCTCCTCGGCGGCATCGCCTGGGCCTATGCCGCGCAGCGCCGCTACCACGTGGAACGGACGCAGGACTTCCTCGTCGGCTACGTGGTGGTGCTGGCCCATCTGATGGTGGTGTCCCTGACCCTCTGGATCATCACCGAGGTGCTGCCCGACTGGCTCTCTCCCCTGGAGCTGACGGGCGAGTTCTGGACCTGGCTCCTCGGCACGAGCCTCCTGGTGGGAGTCGCGCTGCTCCTGGCGGCCCTCTACGGCCGGCCGGAGCGCTCCGGGGTGAAGCTGCTGCAGCGCAGCTTCCGCTATCTCTGCTCGCACCATCCCAACGGCGACTTCGTGACCCGGCGCTTCCTGCGCCTGGCCGCGTTCTCGGTCTTCTCCCTGGCCTGGTGGAACGTGATCGTGGCACCGGCCCTCTACGGCAACCGGCAGGCCCAGGCCTACCTGTCAGGAGCGGTCGAGCGCTTCTACGACGAGGCCGGCAATCGGGAGAGGCAGTACCGTCCGACCTCGCGCTTCATCGCGCCGGCGAACCTCCTGGAGCGCGACGGCACGCGCTACTTCCTCTTCGTGCCCGAGGATGACGAATGCCCGCCGGTGCCGCAGCAGGCGTCGAACGGGGCGATCTGGTATCCGTACTCGATCGGCGCCCCGAGGGAAGGGTGCGAGCCCGTGGATGGACCCCGGTTCGCGGAAGGGGTCATCTTCGCCTCGGGCTCGCCCTTCCCGATCTTCCCGGCGCACCGGCTGATGCTCAAGGTGGAAAAGCGGGAGGTCTCGCTGGTGGATGGCGGCTACTCGAACAACATCCCGGTGGATGCAGCGCGCACGGTCTCGGCGGAGCAGGTGCTGATCGTGGAATCCACGAACCCGCTCGGGACCGTGGCCGAGCCGTCGCGTCTGGCGCAGGCGGTGCTCGGGGTGCGCGGCAAGCTGGTGGAGAATCTCGGCCGTCTGCCCGGCTTCCTCTTCGAGCGCTCGCAGCAGGTGGACCGACTGAGCCGGCGCGACCTCTTCGTGGTCTCGATCTCCCCGTCGAGGGAAGAGAAGGACTGGCCGCCGCTCTTCGACTTCCGCCGCCAGACCGTGCAGAGGATGGAGAAGGTCGCGACCTCGGACCTCAAAAGACGAGTCGGAATGGTCCAGAGCTGGGGCCGGCCCGCGTTCGTGCTGAGCGTTGAGGTCAAGGGCAAGCCCGGCGACTATGAGGCGCCGCACGAGCACGATGAGGCAGCGCACCCGCACGTGTAGGATGCAAAATGAGGGACCAGCCCTTGGTGGGGCCGTCCTCAGGCCCATCCTCGCGGAATGGGACCGAACGAAGGATCTGTCAGCCTCTCCTGAGCGGCCGTGAGCGCCGCGCGCACCTCGGAAGCGTTCCGGAGATCCGTCAGGTCGATCGACCGTTCCTTGCCTCCCCGCGAGACGATGCGCGCCGTTGCCTCGTCGACGTCGATGCGCTCGACGTCGGCCCAGGGGGCGAAGAACTGGCGGCGGAAGCGTCTGCGGAGCCGGATGCCGTCCGCGTCGATGCGCAGGGCCTGGGCGCTCGGGACGACCGTGGCGAGCCGGTTGTGGAACAGTCCCAGGGCCAGGGTGATGGCAGCCATCAGGAGAGTCGGCCGGGGTAGATGGTGATGGGTGTGCCAGTGCTCCAGCGCCTCGGCGGTCAGAACGCCGGCCGCGAAGATGTCGAACCAGTCCACGCCGTGGTGGTCATGAACGGATTCCGGCCGCCGCATCGCGGCCAGCTCTTTCACCGCCGAGCGCAGGAGCAGGACGCTCACTACCAGCTCTCCCACCGCGAGCGCCAGCCCCAGGCCCCGCTCCCCCTGCATCAGCCTCTGCACTCCCGCGCCGAGTAGCGCCACGGCAGGGATTGCGTGCTGCAGCTTCTGCAGCCGCCTCCCGCGCTCGCGGCGGATCGAGACGAGCGGAACCTCGAGAGCGGATGGTTCGGTCATGACGCGGAAGTCTAGCAGCCGCGCGCTCCGTGGCAGGAGCGCTGGAATCCACTAGAATCCGGGACAACAAGCCGCTGCCGGAGCTCCGGCGGGTTACGGACAGCTTCGGCAGGACAGACAACTGAAAAGGAGATTTTCCATGGGGTCGAGACCGGCATTCAGAATCGCAGTCCTGTGTTCGCCGTTGTTCCTCGTCCTCGCCGGCGCCGCGCAGAAGCCTGCGCCGGTCTCGACGCATGAGCAGGCTGCCCGGGAGCTCTATAGGATGGTCGGCGGAGACAATCTCGCCGTGGCGGGAGCCGAAACGATGTTGATGATGTTCCAGGGCGACCCGGAGATGACCCCCTACGAGGAGGTGTTCCGCGCTTGGTACCAGAAGGTTTTCGCGGACGCCGACCTCGAATCCGAAATGGTAAAGCTCTACATGGACAAGTTCTCGGAGAAAGAGCTCCGGGAGATCTCGGCCTTCTACAAGACTCCTGTCGGAAAGAAGGCGATCGCGACGATGCCGGAGCTGATGAGGCAAGGTGCCCAGATCGGGATGAAGCGAGCGCAGGAGCATGGCGCGGAGCTCCAGGAGATGCTCGAGAAGGCGAGGGCGGAGCATGAGAACGAGCCTGCGGCCAACGACACGGAGGCGCAGAAGCGGACCATCGCCGACATCCGCAACACGGGCACGGCCATGTTCAGTTGGCTGACCGATCAGGTGGGAGCCTCCGCGGCAGGCCAGTCGCAGACCGACCAGGCGCCCACGACCGTCGAGCTCAAGCACTACCCCCTGGTCTCCCGCGCGCAGCTCGAGAAGATCCTCGTCCCCGAGTACATCCAGAAGATCCCGGAGACGGACGGCTGGGGAAATCCTTTCGAGTACTACCTGAACACCGCGAACCCGCTGGCGCCGCAGGTCATGGGCATCCGCAGTCCGGGCCGGGACGGCAACTTCTCGGCCGTCAGCTACACCGTGGGTCCGTTCGTTCCCAGCGATTTCGACGAGGACATCGTCTGGGCGGACGGGTACTTCGTGCGCTGGCCGCAGAAGACGGAAAAATAGGCTGGCGGGATGGCCCGGCTCCTTGCGTAGATCAGAATGAGAGAGAGAACGGAAACCTGATCGAAAGGAGCCTACATGAAAAAGATCGCGATCTGTCAGATCTGACGAGTGCCGAGGATGTAGGGGGCAAGGGCGTTCAACAGGGGCTCGCGCCGGCAGTTGTCGTAGATCTGGATCTCGGAGAACCCCGCCTCGCGCAGCAGCCCGGCAAGGAGGTGCACGTCCGCCAGGTTCAGGACGTGCTCTTCGTCGAGCAGCTCGTTGAGGCTGCGGCAGGAGTAGACGTACTGGGCCCGGACGGCCGGCACGTCGCCTGACACGGGAAGGAAGCAGCAGAGGAACTGGACGTCCCTGTCGCCGGCCGGTCCGACACGAGAGCGTCGTACGCCTCCCGCTCATCGGCGTCTTGAAGGCGCCCGACCCGGACGGCGCCGGGGCCGAGCCGCTCTTCGGCGACGGCGACCATCTCCGGCGAGACGTCGATCCCCTAGCCCTCCAGCCCCGCGCCGCGGAGGCTCTCCAGCAAGGCCCCGTGCCGCAGCCCAGGTCCAGGACCCGGACGCCCGGACCGAAGCGGTGCAGCTCCTCCAGGACGAAGTCGTGGTCGGGCCGGTAGTCGCCGGGCGGCGT
>JBJMGZ010000747.1:0-2575 GCA_045807605.1 Thermoanaerobaculia bacterium
GCCCCTACATTGTTGTCAGACTGAATTACCGGTTTTCGCCGCCGGAAGTTTCAGCCTGCATGCGCTCGGCTTCGCCGTGCGCCTGGTCCATCATCCCCAGGATGCCGCCCATGCCGGCCAGCGTCTGGAGGTTGAGGCCCAGCGGGCTCGTGCTGGTGCTGGCGAAGAGGATGCGGTCCTCCTCGGCGTAGGCGTAGATCAGCGTCGGGCCCTGACCCAGGATCAGGTTCTGGAGCTGATTGCCCTGCGCACCGTTCTTGATCTCCTGCGGCACGAGCTTGCCCGCCGATTCGAGCACGGGCTGGAGGTTCTGGTAGAAGAAGGCCGAGACGTTCACCTGGCCGTCCTGGCCCAGGAGGTCGCGGAACTTGGGATGGCTCGCCAGGTTGACGCCCGACTCGCGCTGCTGGAGCGACCGCTCGAGCAGGGCACGGGTCGGAGCGGCCACCAGGTAGCCGTCCTCGAACGTGTAGTCGAAGCCCATCTTCGGCTGCTGGCACTGGATGCTGTAGAAGGTGTGGTCGCCCACCTCTTCCTGGCGCATCGTCATGCCCGGCTTGCCCTCCTTGCGGAGCTGGTCGTTGACATGCTCCACCATCTTCTCCAGGGTCTGCTGGAGGCGCGCCGGGTCGTAGACCTCGGCCACCAGCTTCCACGAGGGGGTGGGGAGGAGCGGACCGTCCACCGCGAAGGCGACTTCGCCTCCGAGCGGCGCGGCCAGGTCGTTGCGCAGGTCGAAGCCGTGCTCCTGCTTGACCTTCTCCAGCTCGGCCGCCATCTCGGGGCTGGCCGCGATCAGGTCGTCGAGCACGGTCGCGGGCTGCTTGACGATGAAGGCCGAGGCCAGGTTCGCGTCGGGCGAGATGAAGGAGAGAGCGCCCATCGGCGCCGGCGCCGCCAGCCACGAGGCCAGGCCCCGCCGCTGCTGGCTGAAGGTCAGGGCGGCGCGGGTGTCCGCACGGCCGTCGACCTCCTGCCGGTTGACGATGAAGTGCTGCAGGTCGCGGACGCCCAGCGCCAGTTCCTCCGCCTGATGCTCGGGGTCCGGCGTCTCCTTGGAGAGGAACCCGGCGAGGTCGGCCGCGAACAGCCAGCCGGCGCCGTCCTGGTACTCGTGGGCGATCCGGGCCCGGAACGGCGTGTTGACGAACGGGCTGCTGCTGCCGCCGGTCGCGATCCGCGCGATCTCGGAGCCGTTGGGCGAGGCCACGAAGAGGCCGTTGCCCACCCAGAGGTACATGCCGTCCCGCTGGATGCCGGAGAGGCCCGCGGGGTCGTCGACGAGGATGATGTCGCCGTCGCCGCCGTGCTTGCTCTTGAGCTCCGCGATCTCCTGCTCCAGGGTGGCGCGGAAGCCGGCCTCGTTGGTCACCTCGGCCAGGATCACCGGAACGTCCTCTTCCTTGCCTTCGGTGTCAGCCGGGATGGCGATCGCGATCTCGTCGCCCAGGTAGCGGCCGACATCGCCGATCTTCTGGATCATCTCGCGGAACTTCTGCTGCTTCTCCGACGTGCCGAGGGTCTCGTTCCACCACTGGCGCACGGTCGGGTTGGTGTCGATCTTCTCGTCGAGGATGCGGTGCGTCTCGCTCAGGCTGTGGGCGAGGTTGGGCAGCGCGATGAAGGCCATGGTGCCCTCGGGGGCGAGGTCCAGGAGCTTCGTGGAATAGCGCAGGCCGGGGCGCTCGACCTGGGCGTCGATCTCCTTGCCCAGGGCGGTCAGCTCGGCCAGGAGCTGTTCGTACTGCTGCGCGTTGCGGCTCCAGGCGATCTCGCGCCCGATCGGCACCGCGGCCACGCTGGCATGGGTGGTCACCTGGTCGCCGGGGTGGAGGATGTCGTCGCGGCGGGACTGCTTGACCCGCACTTCGCCCTCGACCACGGACACGCGGGTGCCCTTGGTGCCGTTGTTGACCGAGAAGATGGTGCCGGTGACCGAGACCAGCGCGTCGTTGGTGGACACGAACAGGTGCCGGTTGCGCTGCTTGGCCGCCTCGACGATCACGCGTCCGCCGTCGAGGTGGATGGTGTTGCCCTTGCGGCTGGCTTCGAGCGACAGGGTGGCGCGCTCGGAGAGCTCGATGCCGGAGCCGTCCTCCATGCGGACCAGGGCGGTCGAGCCCTTGGCCGTGCGGATCTCCTGGCCTTCGTCGATCGTCTCGCCGGCATTGACCTGGCGCAGGCTCTGGCCGTCGATCTCGAACAGCAGGCCGTCGACGGACTCGATGCGGGCCATCTTGGTGCCGCCGGCCATCATCTCCCCGATGAAGAGGAAGAGGCCGATGCCCACGCCGACGACCAGGGCGGCGGCGAGCGCCTGCCAGACCACGCGGGAGCGGAAGCGGGAGACGGAAGCGGCCGGACGGGCCTGCTTCGCCTTGTTCCCCTCGCGGGCCTCGCGCAGGGCGCGGCGGCAGGGGACGCAGCTACGGGTATGGTCTTCGACCAGGAGCGCCCGGGCCGGGGCCAGCTCGCCGCGGACGAAGGCCGGGATCAGGGCCTGGAAGTCATCGCAGCCGGTCAGGCCGTGATGGGCTTCCGGCGTCGGAGCCGGCTGCGATTCCAGCCGGTGGAT
>JBJMGZ010000748.1:0-4284 GCA_045807605.1 Thermoanaerobaculia bacterium
CGGATCGCTGAACGGCACCCCCAGCTCGATGATGTCCGCCCCTCCCGCCGCCAGGGCGTCGAGGAACGTGGCCGTGGCCTCCAGGTCCGGATCGCCCGCCATGAGGAAGGGGATGAAGGCCGCCCTCCCCTCCCCGGCGCAGCGGGCGAAGACGTCGTCGATCGCGCTCATCGCAGGTCGCCTCCTTCCGCCAGCGCCACGTGCGCCGGCTCGGCGCTCTCCGCGTGCTCCTCCGAATGCTGATTATCCCAGGCGATCACGGACTCCACGTCCTTGTCGCCGCGGCCCGAGAGATTGACCAGGATGATCCGCCGCGGCGTCAGGCGCGGCGCCCGCTTGATCACCTCGGCGACGGCATGGGCGCTCTCCAGGGCGGGCAGGATCCCCTCGGTCCGCGCCAGGCGGTGGAAGGCGGCGATCGCCTCCTCGTCCGTGGCCGAGGTGTACTCGACCCGTCCCGCGTCGCGCAGCCAGACATGCTCGGGCCCCACCGCCGGATAGTCGAGCCCGGCGGAGACCGAGTGGGTCTCGGAGATCTGCCCCTCCTTGTCCTGGAGGACCATGGTGCGGGTGCCGTGCAGCACGCCCAAGCCGCCGCCGTGGAAGCGGGCGGCATGCTGGCCGAGCCCCGGGCCCCGGCCGCCGGCCTCGACGCCGATCATGCGCACCTTGGGATCGCCCAGGAACGCGGTGAACAGGCCGATCGAGTTGCTGCCGCCGCCGACGCAGGCCACGGCGAGGTCGGGCGACTCGGTGCCGGCCACCTTCTTGAGCTGGACGCGCGCCTCGTCGCCGATCACCCGGTGGAAGTCGCGCACCATCCGCGGGTAGGGGTCCGGCCCGAGCACGGAGCCGAGCACGTAGTGGGTGGTGCGGACGTTCGTGACCCAGTCGCGGAGCGACTCGTTGATCGCGTCCTTGAGCGTGCGGCTGCCGGAGTCGACGGCCACGACCTCGGCGCCGAGGAGGCGCATGCGGTCGACGTTCAGGCGCTGGCGCCGCATGTCCTCGCTGCCCATGTAGACCGTGCAGGAGAGGCCGAGGAAGGCGGCGGCCGTGGCGGTGGCGACGCCGTGCTGGCCGGCGCCGGTCTCGGCGATGACGCGCTCCTTCTCCATGGCGCGGGCGAGCAGGCACTGCCCGACCGCGTTGTTGATCTTGTGCGCGCCGGTGTGCAGCAGGTCCTCGCGCTTTAGGAAGATCTGCGCGCCGCCCAGCTCCTGGGTCAGGCGCTCCGCGAAGTAGAGCGGCGTGGGGCGGCCGACGTAGTCGCGCAGCACGTCGTCGAGCTGGCGGCGGAAGGTCCGCTGCCTGCCCAGCTTGTCGTAGGCGCGCGTCAGCTCGGCCAGGGGCGCCATGAGCGTCTCGGGCACGAACCGGCCGCCGTAGGGGCCGAAGTAACCCTCCGGGTCAGGGAGGGGTCTGGCTCTGCGCATTCCGTACCTCCTGGAAGAGCCGCTTGAGCAGCTCCGGATCCTTGATGCCGGGGGCCGACTCCACCCGCGAGCAGACGTCCACCGCAAAGGGGCGGCTGGCCGCGACGGCCTGCCGCACGTTGTCGGGCCCGAGGCCGCCCGCGACGAAGACACGCCTGTCTCCGGCAATCCCCGCCACGGCCTGGAAATTCCATGCCATGCCGGTGCCGCCATAGAGGGAGCCGTGGGGAGCGTCGAACAGCCAGGCCCAGGCGTCCGCCCACCCTTGCGTCCCATCCGTACCCCGGAAGGCCTTGATGGCCCGGCCGGCGAAAGGAGCGGCCTCCTCGGGGGTCTCGTCGCCGCTGAGCTGGAGCAGGTCGAGCCCGACCGCGGATTCGATCTCTTCCACCTCGCGGGCCGGCCGGTTCACGAAGACCCCCACCAGGCGCACTCCGGTGCCGCGCACGGCGGAAGCGATCTCCCGCGCCCGGTCGACGTCCACATACCGCGGGCTACGCGGGTAGAAGTTTAACCCGAGGAAGTCGGCGCCCATCTCGACCGCCATCCGGGCGTTGGCCGGATCGACGACGCCGCAGATCTTGACGAGCGTCATAGTCTTTCTCATCTCAGCCCCTGTCGGGGCTGAGCAGGCCCGTCAGCTCCCGGAGCTTCGCGCCGGGATCGGGGGCGAGCAGCAGCGACTCGCCGATCAGGAAGGCGTCGAACCCGCTCTCGCGCAGCATCAGCAGGTCGAGCGCGTCGCGGATGCCGCTCTCCGCCACCCGGAGCGCGCCCGGCGGCAGGCTCGGCACGAGCGAGATCGAGCGCTGGAGATCGACCTCGAACGTGCGCAGGTCGCGGTTGTTGACCCCGACGATCTCCCAGGGCTCGCCCAGGAGCTTGGCCACGTCGCCGGCATCGTGGGTCTCGATCAGCGGCACCAGCCCGAGGCCGCGGGCCATGCGCGCGTACCCGGCCAGCTCCTCGGCCTCGTGCATCGCCGCGATCAGGAGGACCGCGTCGGCCCCGGCGTCCTTTGCCCAGACGAGCTGGACGGGATCGACCACGAAGTCCTTGGCGATGGCCGGCAGCCCCGAGGCCTCCCTGCATAGGGTCAAAAGCTCGTAATCGCCGTGGAAGAAGTCGGGCTCCACCACCACGGAGAGGGCCGCGGCGCCGTTCTGCGCGTAGAGCTGCGCCTGCTTGACCGGATCGAACCTGCCGTGGAGCGAGCCCAGGCGGGGAGAGCCCATCTTCACCTCCGCGATGACCGCGGGGTCCTTGCTCGTGAGGGCGGCCAGGAACGGGTTGTCCGCCCGGGAGAGAGGCTCGCCTTCGGGCAGGTCGTGCGCGGCCACGCCGATCTGCTCCCGCCGGCACTCGGCGATGCGCACCAGGATGTCCGGCGGCGTCATCCGAGGAATCCCTTGAGCTCTTCGAGCTTGCCCGCGGCGGCGCCGGAGGCGAGGGCGCCACGGGCGGCCTCGACCCCCTCCTCCAGGCTCGGCGCGAGGCCGGCCACGTAGATGGCGGCGCCGGCATTCAGGGCCGTCACCTCGGCCAGCGGCCCGGTCTCGCCGCCGAAGACCCGCTGCATCAGGGCCGCGTTGTCCTCGGGTCTGCCGCCGGCCAGGTCCTCCACCCGGACGCGGCGCAGGCCGAAGCGCTCCGGCTCCAGGGTGTAGGTCCGCACCTCGCCGTCGCGCACCTCGCTGACGGTCGTGGTGCCGGTCGTGGTGATCTCGTCCAGGCCGTCGCCGTGGACCACCAGGGCGTGCTCGGCCCCGAGGTCGCGGAGCACCTGGCCGATCGGCTCGACCAGCGCCTGGGAGTAGACGCCCATGACCTGGCGGCGGGCGCCGGCCGGGTTGGTGAGCGGGCCGAGGACGTTGAAGATCGTGCGCATGCCCAGCTCGCGGCGCACGGGCATGACCTCGCGCATGGCCGGATGGAGGAGCGGCGCAAAAAGGAAGGTAATACCGACCGTGTCGAGCGCCCGCCCGGCCGTGGCCGGATCGATCTCGATCCTCACCCCGAGCGCCGCGAGCACGTCCGCGCTCCCCGACTTGCTGGAGACCGAGCGGTTGCCGTGCTTCGCGACCGGCACCCCGGCCGCGGCGGCCACCAGGGCCGCGGCGGTCGAGATGTTGAACGTGCCCCGGCCGTCGCCGCCCGTGCCGCAGGTGTCGACGATCCCCTCCGACGTGTGCGGGATCGGGATGACCCGCCGGCGCATGGCCGCGGCGGCGCCGCTGATCTCGGACACGGCTTCGCCCTTCATGCGCAGGGCGACCAGGAGCGCGGCCTTGATCGGCTCGCTCACCTGCCCGTCCATCAGGGCGCCGAACAGCTCCTCGGTCTCCTCGCGGCTCAGGCTCTCGCCGGCCACCAGGCGCCAGAGCACCTCCTTGGGATCGTTCATGACAACGTCGCGGCCTCCTTGGTGCACACCCCGCAGATACTCAGAAAGTTCGCGAGCAGCCGCGGCCCCGAGCCGGTCAGCACGGACTCGGGATGGAACTGCACCCCCCAGTACGGCAGGCTGCGGTGCCGCAGGCCCATGAGCGTGCCGTCGTCGGCCCAGGCCAGCGGCTCCAGCTCCCCCGGCAGCGTCCCCTCCTTGACCTCCAGGCTATGGTAGCGCGTCGCCTCGAACGGATTCGGCAGCCCCGCGAACACCCCCTGGTCGCCGTGGCGGACCGGCGAGGTCTTGCCGTGCATGAGCCGCGGCGCGCGGTCGACCGTGGCGCCGAAGGCGACTCCGAGCGCCTGGTGCCCGAGGCAGACGCCGAGGATCGGCACGTCCGCGTGCCGGCGGATGAGATCGAGACAGACGCCCGCCTCCTCGGGCCGGCCGGGACCGGGC
>JBJMGZ010000749.1:0-13366 GCA_045807605.1 Thermoanaerobaculia bacterium
CTGTCGTCGAGCGGGAACCCCAGCCCGCCCACGAGGAAGAGCTCGGCGCCCAGGTAGACCAGGCAGGCCGCGACCGACGCCGGCACCAGCCAGCGCGGCGGAGAGGAATCAGGGGATGCGCTCAAGTCGGGGTGGAGCATAGCTGACTTATTGACCTATTATCATGCGCGCCGATGCAACGCCGAATCTGGACGCCTTTCCAACGCCGCCGGCGCGCGGCCGCCCGCGTCGCTCTCTACGGGAGCCTGGTCCTCGTGGCCGGGATCACGTGGGTGCTCGTGTCCTGGCTCAACCGGCCGCTCCAGGGCACGGCGCTGGAGCGGTGGCGGGAGACCGACTACCGCAGCCTCCCCGAGGTGCAGCTCCTGCGCGACTACGTGCGGATCGACACCAGCGAGGGCAGCGGCGACGAGATCGCGGGCGCGCGCTTCCTCGCCGCCCGGCTGGAGAAGGCCGGCATCCCCTCGCGCCTGGAGATCGTGGGCGAGCGCAAGGCGAACCTCTACGCCCTGCTCGAGGGCAAGGACCCCCGGCCGCTCGTGCTCCACAACCACATCGACGTGGAGAACGTGAACCCCGCCGAGTGGTTCCACCCTCCCTTCGAGGCGTTCATCGACGTGCCGTGGATGTACGGCCGCGGCGTGTTCGACATGAAGAGCGTGGCCGTCGCCCAGCTCCTGGCCATGGTCGACCTCAAGGAGAGCGGCCGGCCGCTCGGGCGCTCGGTCCTATTCCTGGCGACGAGCAGCGAGGAGCGCGGCAGTCGCCTGGGCGTGCGCCGCATCCTGTCCGAGCACCCCGGGATGGTCCGCGGCTTCTGGGCCGTGCTCACCGAGGGGGGCGTGGTCGAGGCGCGGGCGCGCGACGACATCAAGTTCTGGGGCACCGAGATCGGCCAGAAGCGCTACGTGGACCTCCTCGTCTGCGCCGCGGAGCGCGAGCCCCTGGACGAGCTCCGGGCCACGCTCAAGGAGACCGGCTACACCGAGACCGACCTGAAGATCGTTCCCGAGGTGCGGGAGGTCCTCAAGACCTACGCCGCCACCCGCGACCGCGGCGACCTCCGCGACCTGCTCCAGCATCCGGACGCCACGATCCGCGACGTCGCCGCCTTCCGCAAGCTGCCGGCCTACCTGCAATCCTTCTTCCGCAACGAGGCCGTGCCCTTCCGGGTGCAGGAGGCTCCCGGCGGCGGCTGGCAGCTCCTGATCAAGATCCACCTCCTGCCCGGCGCGAAGCTCGACGAGGAGCTCCCCAAGCTCGTCCCGGACTGGATGCTCGCCGGCTTGAGCTACACCGTCGACGAGCCGCCCGCCGTGGCCAGCAGCTCCACCCGGCACCCCGTCTTCCAGGCGATCGCCGGGGTCCTGGCCGAGCACTACCCCGACGCGACCACCGGGCCTTACTTCCTGCCCTGGACCGCCACCGACTCGCGCTTCTTCCGGTCGGCCGGCGTGCCGTCCTACGGCTTCTCCCCCTTCCTCATCATGAACACCGACACGCTGCAGGTGGACAAGGCCAACGAGCGCTTCGCGCTGCCGGGATTCGTGGACGGGGTGCGGGTCTACCGCGACCTCGTCCGGCGCCTCGCCCTCGAAACGCCAGGGTGACACTGGATGTCACCCGCGGCGCCCGGCCGCTGTCACTTTTTGTCGGAAACTTTCCTCCAAATCACGAAGAATCAAGCATTTAGGGGTTGGCATCGCCCCTGCTATCCATCCTTGACGAACGGAATGGGGACCCCAAGGAATCATCCGGGGGGGCAGGCTTTTGAAACCAGGGAGGAGACCATAATCATGTTGAGCAGAATCCGGAATCGTCAGAAGGGCTTCACGCTGATCGAGCTTCTGATCGTCATCGCGATCATCGGCATCATCGCGGCGCTGCTGATCCCGAACTTCCTCGACGCGCTCCAGAAGGCGAAGCAGAAGAGGACCGTGGCCGACGTCCGCAACACCGGTACGGCCATGTTCTCCTGGCTGACCGACCAGGTCGGCGCCGCGGCAGCCGGCGCGTCCGCGTCCGACGTGATCATGGGCTCGTACGGCGGTGCGCTCGCCGGCTCGGTCGTGGCCAGCGTGCTGGTCCCCCAGTACATGCAGGAAGTGCCCAACGTCGACGGCTGGAAGACGCCGTACGAGTTCTACCTGAAGACCGCCGCGCCGCTCGATCCGCAGGTGATGGCGATCCGCAGCATGGGCCGCAACAAGGTCAAGGAGGGCGACACCTACTCGGTGACCTCCTTCGATCCGACCGATTACGACCAGGACATCCTCTGGGCCGACGGCTTCTTCGTCCGCTGGCCCCAGAAGCGGTAAGGAACCAGAGGTAAGAAGCAGGACGCAGGACCGCAGCGAAACCAACACTCCCTCCTCAGACGGGGCGCCCCGGTTGGTGGCGCCCCCTTTTTTTGTCTCCGGTCCCTGAATAGACTGCCCGCTCCATGCGCCGCCGCAGAACCAAGGCCCTGCTGATCGTCCTGGCGGCTGCCGCCCTTTTCGGCGCCCGCTCTCCGGAGCTGTCCGAGCCCGCCCGCTGGCTGCAAGCCTACCTGCGGATCGACACTACGAACCCGCCCGGAAGGGAGCACCTGGCCGCGGCGTACCTGGCCGGCATCCTGCGGCGCGAGGGCATCCCGGTCCATGTCGCGCGCACCCCGGACGGGCGGGCCAGCCTCTGGGCGCGGCTCTCGTCGCCGCGCAGCAACGGCCGCGCGCTCGTGCTGCTCCACCACATGGACGTGGTCGCTCCCGGCCCGGGCTGGACCGCCCGCCCGTTCGGCGGCGAGGTCCGCGACGGGCGGCTGTGGGGCCGCGGCGCCCTGGACGACAAGAGCCTCGGCATCGCCCAGCTCGCGGCCTTCGTCGATCTCAAGCGGCGGCGGGTGCCCATCGAGCGCGACGTGGTGTTCCTCGCCGTGGCCGACGAGGAGAGCGGCGGCCTGCGCGGCACCTCCTGGCTGCTCCAGAACCGGCCGGAGATGTTCCAGGGCGTCGAGGCGGTGCTCGGCGAAGGGGGGCGCGCCCAGGCGGTCGGCGAGCGTCTCCTCTGGTGGGGGATCGAGGTGGCCCAGAAGCGCCCCCTCTGGCTGGAGGTCTCCACGTCCGGCCGCGGCGGCCACGCCTCGGGGCTCAACCCCCAGAGCGCCAACCACCAGCTCATCCAGGGGCTCGCCCGCATGCTGCAGCGCCCCATCCGTTGGCGGGTCACGCCGCCGGCCCGCGGCTATCTGCAAGCCATCGCGCCGCTCCACAACGACCACTGGAAGCGCGTCTTCGGGAATATCGACCAGGTGATCCGCCCCGAGGGGCCGAGCGAGTTCCTGCTCCCCGGCATGGCCAACCTGTTCGCGGACACCGTGCAGGTGACGGTCCTGCGCGGCGGCGAGCGGATCAACGTCACCCCGGCCCGGGCCTCGGCGCGCATCGACGTGCGGCTGCTGCCCGACACCGACGCCGATGCCTTTCTCAAGGAGATCGAGGACGCGCTGGGGGACGGAGTCGACGTCAAGGTGCTGGTGACCTCGCCGCCCACCTCCCCCTCCCCGGCCGGCGGCCGCCTCTACGCCGCCCTGCGCGAGGTGCTCTCGGCCGACGCGCCGGTCGTCCCGACCTTCATCCCCGGCTTCACCGACTCGCGCTTCTTCCGCGAGCGGCGCATCCCGGCCTACGGCGTGACCACCTTCGCCCTGGCCGGGGACGACCTGCGCGGCATCCACGGCCCGGACGAGCGCATCCCCCTCGACGAGCTCGACCGCGGCGTCGAACGGATGCGGCGGGTGGTGGCGGGCTATGCCGGGCCCGGAGGGGACTGACACGTCTTGTCCCAGGCTGACGTTTTTTGTCCTATGAGATCTATGTACACGAGAGCAAGTAGCTGATACAAAGGGGCTTATGGCGCCTGCGGCCCTGGCATGCGGCTTGCCCTTGGAGGTACTCGGATTCACTTGGAGGGAGCTGACATGCGCAGGGTGACGGCCGCCCAGAAGGGCTTCACGCTGATCGAGCTGTTGATCGTGATCGCCATCATCGGCATCATCGTCTCGATGCTGATCCCCAACCTGCTGGATGCGATGCAGAAGGCCAAGCAGAAGCGGACCATGGCGGACGTCCGGATCACCGGGACGGCCATGTTCTCGTGGCTGACGGACCAGGTGGGCGCGGCGGCGGCGGGGCAGGCCAACTCGAACGTCGTCCTCGCGTCCTACGACGCGCCGCGGTCGGCGGCCTCGCTGGAGAGCCTGCTGGCGCCGAACTACCTGCAGAACGTGCCGCCCATCGACGGGTGGAAGTTCCCGTACGAGTACTACCTCAAGACCGGCTCCCTGGTGCACGAGCGGCAGGTCATGCTGATCCGCAGCCGGGGGCGGGACAAGGCTTTCGCAGGCTCCGACTACACCGTCACCTCGTTCGATTCCACGGACTACGACGAGGACATCGTCTGGGCCGACGGCTTCATGGTGCGCTGGCCATCTCCGAAGCGCTGAGGTCGAATCTGGGGATCCTGCGCGGCCGGACCGCATTGCCCGCCCTGCTGGGCGCGACCTGGCTGCTGAGCTTCTTCGCCCCGCTGCTCTCCCCCGAGACGGTCCTGGCCAACCGGGACGTTCCGCTGTTCCACCTCCCCCTCCGGGCCACGTTCCGCTGGCTGGCGGAGCAGGGGCTGCCGGTCTGGAACCCCTGGCTCAACGGCGGCCAGCCGGTGCTCTCGAACCCGAGCTACGCCGCGTTCTACCCGCCGAGCTGGCTGGTGCTGGCGCTGCCGCCCGCCTACGCCCTCAACCTGCTGGTCGTGCTCCACGCGGCCATCGCCTTCGCCGGCGCCTGGTGGCTGGCGCGCCGGCTGGGCGCGGGCCGCGGCGGCGCGGCTCTCGCGGCCGTGGGCTACACCGGCAGCGGCACCCTGCTCTCCCTGATCAGCGCGCTGACGCTTTTCTGCAGCATGGCCTGGTTCCCCTGGTTCCTGGGCTGGGCCGATGCCGCGCTCCGGGCGGAGCCCGGGAGATGGCGCCGGCCCGCGCTCCTCGCCGGGATCGCCCTCGCCCTGCAGCTCCTCAACGGCGAGCCGGCGACCGTGGTGGTGAGCGGCCTCGGCCTCCTGGCCCTGGCCGCCGCCGCTTTGCCCCGGTCGCCCCGCGCGTTGCCCAGGTCTCTGGCCCGGCTCCTGGTGCCCCTGACCGTGGCGGTCCTGCTGGCGGCGGTGCAGCTCCTCCCGACCTGGGGACGGCTGGCCGGCTCGCCGCGGGCCGGCGGGCTGGAGGCCCGGCCGGCGACGGTCTGGTCGGCTCCCCCCGCCCGCATCGTCGAGCTCGCCTTCCCGCGCTTCTTCGGCGATCCAACCCGCGACCATGAGGGGCTCTTCTTCGGCTGGAACCTGCACGACCGCGATTATCCCTACGTGCCGTCGATCTATCCCGGCCTGCTGCTGACCGTGCTCGCCGTCTCCGCGCTGGCGCAGTGGCCGGTGCCGCGCCGGGCGGCGTGGGGGATCGCCTTCGCCGCCGGCGCCTTCCTCGCCCTCGGCCGGCACAATCCGCTCTACGAGCCGGTGCGCAGGGCCGTGCCGGTCCTCGCCGTGCTCCGCTTCCCCGAGAAGTTCGCGATCCTGGCCGTGGCGGCGCTGGTGATGGCCGGCGCCCTGGGCTGGGGGTGGCTCCTGCGCGAACGGCAGGAGGGGCGGCCCGAGCGCGCCGACTTCCCGCTCGCGGTCGCGCTCGTCCTCCTGGCGACCGCGGGGGCGCTCACCGGCCTGCTCTACCGCGCGCCGCGGGTGGCGGACTGGTTCGTGCGCGCCCATGGCAGCCCGGGCCTCGCGCCGGAGAAGGTGCGGCAGGGCATCGCCTGGCTGCAGGCGGAAGGGTGGGCGGCGATCGTCACCGCCGCGGCCGTGGCCGCGCTCCTGGCCCTCTGCCGCTGGCGCCGGCCGCCGGAGCGGCTGCTCACCGGCATCGCCGTCGCCCTCCTGGCCGCCGATCTCTGGCACTACGGCCACGGGCTGGTGAAGGCCGCTCCCGCCGCGCTCTACCAGGGGCCGCCGCCGGTCCTCGTGCCGCCGGAGACCCGGCTGTTCGTCCAGGAGCGCACGGGGTCGGAGCCCGACTTCGTGCCGCGCCGGGGGGATCCGGCCCTCGCCCCCGTGCGCGCCCTGCTCGCCCGCATGGAGCCCTACAGCGCCGTGCTCTGGCGCATCCCGTACGCGCTCAACGAGGATTTCGATCTGATGCTGACCGCCTGGGGCTCGCGGGCGCTCGACACCCTGCACCAGGACTGGGACCGCTCCTCCGAGGACGCCCTGCGCTACCTGGGGGCCTGGAACGTGGGGCGGGTCCTCCTGCGCCGGGAGGCTCCGGCCTGGGCGGCGGAGCGGGACCCGGGCGCGCCGCTGATGAAGTCGGTGGTCAACCCGTACGTGCTCCCCCGCCAACGCTTCGTGCCGCGGGTGGCCTTCCACCCGGATCCAGGTTCGGCCCTGGCCGCGGCCCGCCGGGAGGGGTATGCCCTGATGCGGCGCGAGCACGCCGTGCGGCCCGGTCCCCCGCGCGAAGCGGCCTACCCGAGCCCGCCCCAGCCGCTGGAGCTGGAGGAGAAGCCGGGCCGGCTGCGCCTGCGCTACCGCTCGGCATCGCCGGCGTTCTTCGTGCTCGCCGAGACCTTCGACGAGGGCTGGCAGGGCGAGCTGGAAGGTTCCTCGCTGCCGCTTTTCCCCACCGCGGCCTCGCAGATCGGCGTGGAGCTGCCCGCGGGCGAGCACGTCCTGGAGCTGCGCTACCGCGAGCGGCTGCTGCCGCTCGGCGCGGCCGTCACCCTCCTGACCCTCGCCGCCGTGGCCGGCGCGCTGCTCCTGGACCGGCGAAGCCGGTAGAATCCACCGCACTGTGGTCCCCTTCTGGCTGATCCTCGCCTACGTGGCCGTATTCGGGCTGATCGTCGGCAGCTATCTGAACGTGCTCATCTACCGGCTGCCGCTCGGGATGTCGACCGTCACGCCGCGGTCGCGCTGCCCGGGCTGCGGCGCGCCGATCCGCGCCCTCGACAACCTGCCGGTCCTCTCGTTCCTGCTGCTCGGCGGGCGCTGCCGGGCCTGCGGCGCGCCCATCTCCTGGCGCTACCCGCTGCTGGAGATGGCCACGGCGCTGCTCTTCGCGGGCTGCGCCATCGCCTACGGCCTGAGCCTGCAGGCGCTGATGGCGGCGGTCTTCGGCTGCCTGATGATCGTGCTGGCGATGATCGACGTCGACCACATGATCCTGCCCGACCGGATCACCTGGCCGGGGATCGCGCTCGGCTTCCTCTTCCATGCCCTGCTCGTGCTCCGGCTCGGGCTGCCCTGGAGCCACATGCTCGGGCCGCTGTTCGGCGCCGCGCTCGGCGGCGGGCTGCCGCTCGCGATCTACGGCGCCTGGTGGCTGATCCGGCGGGAGGAGGGGCTGGGCCTCGGCGACGCCAAGATGATGGCGCTGATCGGCACGTTCCTGGAGTGGAAGGCCCTGCTCGTGGCGTTTTTCTTCGCGGTCCTCGCCGGCTCGGTCGTGGGGCTCGTCCTGATGAGCCGCTCGGGCGAGGGGCTGCGCACCCGGCTGCCGTTCGGCGCCTTCCTGGCGCTCGGCGGGCTCATCGCCCTGTTCGCCGGCCCGGCGATCATCGGCTTCTACATGCGCTTCCTATGAGCAGGCCACTCCGACGGGGAGGCCGGCCCCTGGGGCTGCGCCGGGAGGTCCTCATCCTCCTGCCGGTGGCGCTGCTGCTGCTGGCGGTGCTCTCCACCTTCACCCTGTTCTCCTTCCGCAACGCGCTCGCCCTGCTCGTGGAGGAGCGGCGCGACGAGGCCGCCCGCCTGGCCGACGACGTCGCGGGCCGGCTGCGCGAGGCGAGTGGGCGGACACCCTCGCAGGCGGAGCTGCGCGCCCTTGCGCCCCAGGTCCGCGGCATCGCGGTAGTGGACCGGGAGGGCGAGGCGCTCGTCGCGGACGGCGAGATCCCGACCTCCGGCCTGCTCGCCCCGTTCGCTGGCGACGGCGCGCTCGCGGCCGGTCCCGACGAGGTCCTGCCCGACCGCGTCGCCGGCCGGGCTCCCCTGGGAGACGGCCGCTGGGTGAGGGTCGACCTGGCGGCCGAGGTGCTGCCGGCGCAGCGGCGGGGGGTGGGCGTGCTCTCCGTGGTCGTGCTGGGCCTGAACGCCGCCCTGCTCCTCCTGGTGCTCTCCTTCCTGCGCCACCTGATGGCGCCGTGGGAGACGCTGATCGAGCGCGCGCGCCAGATGGGAGCGGAGCAGGAGCCGGGAGAGGGGGAGATCGAGTTCCTGCTCGCCACCTTCGAGCGCGCCCTGGCCGGGATGACTTCGAGCGCGCAGGCGCGGCGGCCGGAGGACGACATCGAGGCCCTGGAGCGGACGCTCTCGGCGAGCCTCCAGAGCGGGCTCCTGCTCCTCGACCGCGCCGGCAACGTGCTCGCCTTCAACGCCGTGGCCGCCGCCCTGCTCGGCATCGAGGCGCCGCCGCCGGGCACCCCGCTCGCCGAGGCGCTCGCGGCGCAGCCCGAGCTGCGCGCCCTGCTGGAGTCGGCCGTGGCCGACCAGAGCGCGCCCAGCCGCCGGGAGATCGCGGTGCAGACGGGCGGCGAGGCCCGCACCCTGGGGCTCACGGTCCACCCGCTGCGGCGCGACGACGGCGGCATCCGCGGCTGGCTGGTGCTCTTCGCCGACCTGACCGAGGTGCAGCGCCGGGCGGAGGAGAGCCGCCTGGCCGAGAGCCTCGCCCGCCTGGGGGAGATGGCGGGCGGCGTGGCGCACGAGCTGCGCAACAGCCTCGCCACCCTGCGCGGCTATCTCACGCTGATCGAGCGCCGGCCGGACGAGGAGTCGATCGCCGACTACATGGCCGAGATCCGCCACGAGGCCGACCACCTGGAGCGCGTGCTGGAGGACTTCCTCGCCTTCGCCCGACCGGGGAGCGCCCGCTTCCAGAAGCTCTCTCTCGTCCGGCTCGCCCGGCGCGCCGCCGCCGATCCCTCCCTGGGCGGGATGGAGGTGCGGGTGGCGGCTCCCGAGGACGTCTGGCTGCGCGGCGACGCCCAGCTCCTCGAGCGGGCCGTGCGCAACCTGCTGCACAACGCCGCCCAGGCCGAGCGCGAGGCGGGGGGGAGCGGGCCCGTGGAGCTGGGCATCGCGCTGGTGCCCGACGGGGTGGAGCTGGCGGTCGAGGACCGCGGCCCGGGGCTGCCGCCCGAGATGCGGGAGCGGCTCTTTCATCCGTTCGCGACCGGGCGCCGGGGGGGCGTCGGCCTGGGGCTCGCCCTGGCCCACCGCATCGTCACCCTGCACGGCGGCCGGATCCGCCTGGAGGACCGGCCCGGCGGCGGCACGCGGGCGCTGCTCACCTTCCCGCGTGACACGATCGTTACGATCGGTAGCGAAGCCGGTCCCTCCCAGGATCCCGGCCCGGACGTCTCTTCCGACCCGCAAGCCTAGCGTTTCCCGAAGTTTGAGCCCGTTCCCGGGGTGCCTTGGAGCCGTGGCACCCGCCTTGCTCCTTGCCGGGTCGCCATGAAACACCCAAAGCGCCGGGAGCGGGGCTTCACGCTCATCGAGATGCTGGTCACCGTCGCGATCCTCTTCATCGCCCTGATGATCGCGACACCCTTCCTGGCCAAGCAGATCGAGCGCAGCAAGATCGTCACCGTCGCCAATCAGGCGGCGGGGCTCATGCGCCTCGCCCGCCTGCACGCCATCAAGATGTCGTCCGAGGTGGGGTGCGTCGCCGTCGAGGGCAGCGCGGTCGAGGCCTACAGCAGCAGCGACGACTGCGCGACGCGCATCAAGCTGCTCGGCCAGGTGCAGCTCCCGAAGAGCACGACCGCTTCGGTCACGGGCTTCGGGCCCATCAGCGTGGCGACCTTCCGCAGCGACGGCTCGGCCCTGGCAATCGGCTCCATGGACTTCCTGGTGCCGGAGATGGGGGGCGGCGTCCATTGCATGAGGGTCCACGTAGAGCCGGCGGCAACAGCCCGCGTGCAGGTGCTGAAGAAGGACATATCCAACGTCTTTGGAGGGCCGCCATGGAACTGGGCCCCGGTGGGGAGCTGCCCATGAGACAGCGTGGTTTTTCCGTCGTCGAGGTCCTGATCGCGAGCCTGATCTTCCTGATCATCGCGGTCGGCATCCTGCCGCTGTTCGCGGCGTCGGCCAGGAACAACCTGGACGGCCGCGAGGCGACAGAGGTCAGCAACTTCGGCCGCTCGGCCATCGAGGACCTGCTCCAGGCGCCGATCACCGACCCGCGCCTGGCCGTGCCGTCGGGCTCGACGGTCCGGGTCTCCAACGAGTACTGGTCGCAGAAGACCAAGTCCTGGAAGAGCGGCACGGGCACGAGCACCGATCCTGCGCTGTGGCGCCGGCAGACCCGCGTCCGCCAGTTCAACGTGACCAACCTAAGCGTGCCGCTGGACGGCGGCACCGACTCCGGCCAGGTGCACCTCAAGGAGGTCGAGGTGCAGGTCTGGCACGGCCGCAACCAGCAGTCCCTCGCACTGGGCGGCGGCCGCCGGTTCACCGTCCGCATGCTCAAGTCCAAGTGAGGCTCCGGACATGAACGTGAAACGAGATATCCCGTCCAGCCGCCGCGCCGAAGCGGGCTTCACGCTGATCGAGCTCCTCGTCAGCCTCGCGGTCACCGCCGTCCTGATCCTGGGCGTGCTGGCGACCTTCGACTTCAGCGCCCGCATGAACCGGGTCCAGCTGAACGTGGCCGACATGCAGCAGTCGCTGCGCATCGCCCAGAACGAGGTGGTGAAGCTCTCCCGCATGACCGGCCGCGGCAGCCTGCCGGCCAATATCGCGGTGCAGGTCACCAACAACGTCGCGGCATCGACCAACCTGGTCGCCGCCGACAGCCAGACGCGGATCGAGCCGTCGACCGACGTCCTGCGGCTGCGCGGCGTGTTCAGCTCCTCGCTCTACCAGATCGACTGGCAGGACCCGAGCGTGTGGAACGCCCCGGACGCGAGCGGTAACAACGGCTCGGTGCTCGTGAGGCCGCTGGCCGCCGGCGTTCCGCAGAACCTCAAGGCCCTCCTGGATGTGGCCAAGGACAACGAATCGCTGTTGCTCGTCACGCCGTTCGACATCTACGCCGTGGCGCGGATCAACGGCGACGCCGCCATGGAGGGCGGCAACCTGCGGATCAATTTCAAGCGGCACCTCCCGACCAACGAGGCGGCGCTCAGCGGCCCACTAACGGCCGGCATGCCGGCGGCGGCCTACATCGGCATCCTGGAGGAGTACGTCTTCTACGTCCGGCATGGCGACGGCAGCGACGCCCCGGTCCTGGCGAAGGCCCGCATGGTGCCCGGATCGAACGTGCCCTACGGGGACGCGGAGAACGGGCGGCTGGACCTCGCCGACAACATCTACGACCTGCAGGCCGCGCTCGGTTTCGGCGTGGCCGGCGCCCCGGAGCTGCGCGTGACCACCCTGGTGCGCACCGACCGCTCCGATCCGGGGCAGTACCTGGCGCCGCTGCTCCCGGCCACGATCGAGGACCACGCGTACCCGGCCAACCACCTGCTCAACTCGCGGGCCGAGCGCCGGCATCGCTGGCGGCTGATGCAAACCTCCGTCAACCTGAGGAACCTCTGAGATGAACCCGCAACCCGTCTCCGCATCCCGGGGGGAATCCGGCAGCGCCTACATCATCGTGCTGCTGGTGCTCGTGATCCTCGCCGTCTTCGGGATCGCCCTGTCGCTGATCACGCAGACCGAGTCGCAGATCGGCAGCAACGAGCGCACGCTCAACCGGGTCTTCTATGCCGCCGACGCCGGCATCGAGCGCGCCGTCGCCCGGGCGCTGGTGGCCGCCGACCACAGCCCGCAGGACTTCTTCTTCACCGACTCCGGCGCGGACATGGTCAGCGGCAAGCTGGAGCTCGGCACCCGCGTCGAGGTCTCGCCCTTCCACCCCGTCCAGGTGACCGCGTGCAATCTGTGCGAGATCAATAACGTGGGCACCTACGCGGACAAGGCCTACTACAAAGTCAATCACGCGGTCACGTCGCGGGCGACCCGCTTCGCGACCGTCAACGCGGGCAGCACCCGCACCCCGCTCGCCCTGAAGACCGTGAGCGCCATGGTCGAGGTCCAGCCGTTCCGGGCCTCGGTCTCGGCGCTGTCGAGCGTCAACGATCCGGCAGAGCTGGCAAAGATCAAGTTCTGACCCAGGAGGAGACCCTCATGGTCCGTCACCGTTCTTCCCTGCGCGGCACCGCCGCCGCCATCGCCGTGCTCGCCACCCTCGGCCTGCTCGCCTTCGGGCAGAGGCCGGCCTACACCGACGACGTCGACCTGCTGCGCTTCACCACGGCCAAGCCGTACGTGTACTTCATCATCGACAACTCGGCGTCGATGAACCTCGCTCCCGACGGGAGCTGGGTGCACGGCAACGGCGACGACCCGCGCTCGAAGATGTACCAGGTCAAGAAGGTCGTCTACGACGTGTTCAAGGACGTCAACGACATCCAGTTCGGCTTCGCGGCGTACAACCAGGACCTCGCCCGGGTGACGGCCAAGCACTGGCTCTACTATTACGCGACGAGCGCGAGCAACAAGCTGCCCAACGGCTGGCCGATCGACTACCCGGCGGCGGACAACGACGGACCGATCATCACCGCTGCCAACGGCACGGTGACGAGCGACATCGAGGGCGATCTCATGACCTTCGGCGCCCATCTCGGCGGCGCGAGCATCCTGGGCACCTGCACCGCGCCCCTGCCGTTCGGCAACGTGGGCGCGGACGACCGCGAGAAGATCAACCGCTTCTCGAAGCTGGGCACGAACGGCGGCAGCATCACGACCCTGTGGATCAAGGGCGGGAGCGGCAACAAGACCTACCGGCTCGCCGTGGAGCGCCCGGCCAAGAAGCCGGACGACATCGCCATCAACCCGGAGCTCGGCAAGGACAACATGGACGTCAAGCTGACGCTCGACCAAGTGACGGCCTGCACGGGCGCCCAGACGGCCACCTTCGCCAACACCTGGACCGCCCGTCTCGAGCTCTCGCTGTGGACCGACTTCCTGATGAACGACGAGAACAACGGCCGCTCAGCGGATAACAAGGACACCCACAACGGCGGCGTTGACTTCCTGGCCGGCTTCTGGGACGCCAAGGACATCCAGGACGTGGAATCCTGCGGCTCCGGCCACCCCTTCTCGGGCAAGGGTTGGGAGGGCAACTACGACACCACCCCGCCGGCCTCGGGCGCGCCGATCGATCCGTACTGCAGCAACTCCTCGGACCCGGCGAGCTGCTACAACCTGAAGCGCACGACCGTCGTCGACCCTGACTACGGCGCACAGCGCGTGCTCGACAAGGGGGACA
>JBJMGZ010000750.1:0-5741 GCA_045807605.1 Thermoanaerobaculia bacterium
CACAAGGACGTCAGGCAGGAACGTTTTTGTCCTTGAGGTCCTTGGTGTCCTTGAGGTCCTGGGGGGCCAGGGGGACCCGCACCGTAAACTCGCTCCCCTGCCCCTCCCCGCCGCTCTGCGCCGCCACCTGGCCGCCGTGCATCTCGACCAGGCGGCGGACGAGCGTGAGACCGATGCCGAGCCCGCCGCCCGAGCGGTCCAGGCTCTGCTCCCCCTGGATGAACAGATCGAAGATCCGCGGCAGCAGCTCCGGCGAAATGCCGATGCCGTTGTCGCGGACCCGCACCACCGCCTCCCCGTCCTCGCTCCAGGCCGCGACCTCGATCCTGCCGCCCGGCTCGGTGTACTTGGCCGCGTTGCGCACCAGGTTCCCGAGCACCTGCTCCATCCGCGTCGGATCGGCATGCACGGCGAGCGGCTCCGGCGGGATCTGCAACCGCAGCGCGTGCTCCTTGGCCTCCACGATCGGCCGGGTCATCTCCACCGCGCTCCGCACCGCATCGCGTAGATCCAGGGGCTGGAGCCGCAGCTCGATCTTGCCGCGGGTGATCCGGGAGACGTCGAGCAGGTCGTCCACGAGCCGCACCAGGTGCTGGATCTGGCGCTGGATGACCCCGACCGCCCGCTGCAGAGGCGGCTCCGAGGTGCCGATCTGGTCCATGACATAGGAGGCGTTGGCGATCGCGCCGAGCGGGTTGCGCAGCTCGTGGGCCAGCATGGCGAGGAACTCGTCCTTGCGGCGGTCGGACTCGGCCAGGGCGTCGGCGCGGGCGCGCAGCTCGGTCGCCAGGCGCTCGCTCTCCCGGGTGCGGACGGCGAGCCGCCCGCGCATCTCCTGGAACGCCGCGGCGAGCCGCGCCACCTCGGTGATGCCGCTGCTCTCCAGCGGTTTCCCCGGGATTCCAGGATTGGCGGTCATCTCGGTCATCTCGTCGACGGCTTCGGCGAGCGCGCCCAGGGGACGGGCGATGAGCCTCGCCACCAGGATCCCCCCGATCACCGCCAGCGGCACGACCACCAGCAGCAGCGCGAAGGCCATGTCCCGCCCCCGGCGCACGCCGGCCAGGGCCGCGGCCTGCGGATTTTCCACCGCGACCACCCAGTCGGGCCCTGGCACCCGCGCGAACGCCGCGATCCGGCTCGCCACGCCCGGCACCTGTCCGAGCCGGAGCTGCCGGTCCCAGCCCGCCGGCAGGCTCTCCAGCGCGGCGCCGGCATCCTTCCAGCTCGCGATCAGGCGGCCGTAGCCATCCGCGAGGTAGACGTTCGAGCCCCGGCGCGCGAGGCGGCGCGCCAGCAGCTCGGCGTCGAAGCCGCTCACCAGCACGCCCGCCATCCGCCCGTCCTCCTGCACGATCGGCACGCTCAGCAGGAGGAGCAGCCGCTCCGTCCCGGCCAGGTCGATGGGGATGCCCCGCCCATCCCGGCGCAGCCTGGAGGCCACGGCGTGCCAGTCGACGACGTCGAGCGGCACCTCGCCGATCGCGGCCAGCACCATGCCGGCCGAGTCCAGGGTGACGAAGCCGGTCACGTCCGGGTACGACGGGCGGCTCGCCTCCAGCATGGCGCGCTGGAACACCGGCGTCATCGGCAGGCGGCCGGCCAGGGTCGCGACCACGGCGGTCCGGGCGCCGTTGAGCTGGACATAGTCGGCCACGTTGCGCGCGATCGCCTGCGCCTCGATGCGCCGCGTCTCGATCACCTGCGCCGTAGCCAGCCGCTCCTCCTGCGAGGTGGCGATCGCGGCCGTCAGCACGAGCGCCACGGAAGTGGCGGTCGCCAGCGAGAAGGCCAGGCGGGTGCGCAGGGACGCCGGATCGAGCGCTGCGAGCCGGCGCGAGAGCCACGGCAGCACGGCCACGGCCAGCCCGCACCCCCAGTACAGGGCGAGTCCGGTCCACGCCCGGTTCGGCAGGGAGAAGATCAGGCCGAACAGGAAGAGGGCCGCTCCCGCGGCGAGATGGGCGGCCCAGACGAAGCGTTGCGAAGGGTTCCGGCGCAGGTGCGCCGCGACGACCAGGCCGCCGCCCAGGATCAGCGCCAGCCCGATCGTCCGCTGGTACGGCCGCAGCACGTCGAAGTACGCGCCCGTGAGCAGCGGCGCCAGGACGGCGAGGAGGAGCCCCTGCAACAGGGCGATCATGCCCATGAGCAGCGCGAAGAGGTCGCGGCCGGCGCGCGCAGCCCGCGGCAGCGTGCCGGTCAGGCTTCCGGCCATCATCGTCCCGATGCCGAGCACGCCGTAGGCGATCATCCCGGTCCAGGCCCGGCTCTGCAGGAAGGAGACGGAGAGAGCCAGGAGCGTGACCCCGGCGAGGCCATGGCCGAGCAGCACCACCCACCGATCCGGGCGCAGGATCGCCAACGCCAGCAGAGCCACGCCGGCCGCCAGCGCCGCCATTCCCCAGAGGCCGCGGTAGGGCGTCATCGCCGCGTAGACGCTGGAGGTGAAGCGGTGCGGCGCCACGAGCATGAAGGCGCCCACGAACGCGCAGTACGTGCCCAGGGTCCAGCGCAGGCTCTCGGCGCTCAGGCGATTCAAATGGCCTCCTCCCCCCTTCGGGCTGCAAGGATACAGAACTCTGGCTACAATCCCTCCGTACTTTCTGGGAAACCATGGAGGCCCTCTGATGCCGATGCCGATGCCGAGACGACCCGCACTCTTCCTTCCGGTCCTCGCCCTGTTTCTGGCCGCGGCCTCGCCGGCTCCCCCGGCCCCGCTGCTCGGCTTCAGCGAGGAGCGGGCCGCCCAGCAGCGCGATCTCGAGGCGCGCTTCGACTCGCAGCTCAAGGCCGAGAACCTGCGCGAATGGATGAAGCGCCTCACCGCCCGCCCCCACCACGTCGGCTCTCCCTACGGCAAGGACAATGCCGAATTCATGGCCGGGCTCTTCCGCTCCTGGGGCTACGACGCGAAGCTGGAGGAGTTCCAGGTGCTCTTCCCGACCCCGAAGGAGCGCGTGCTGGAGATGGTCGCGCCGACCCGCTTCACCGCTGCGCTCGCCGAGACGGCCCTGCCCGAGGATGCCACCTCCGGCCAGAAGGACGAGCAGCTCCCGATCTACAACGCCTACTCGATCGACGGCGACGTCACCGGCGAGCTCGTCTACGTCAACTTCGGCGTACCCGCGGACTACGAGGAGCTGGAGCGCCGCGGCGTGGACGTCAAGGGCAAGATCGTGATCGCCCGCTACTACGGCTCCTGGCGCGGCATCAAGCCCAAGGTGGCGGCCGAGCACGGCGCCATCGGCTGCATCATCTACTCCGATCCCCGGGAGGACGGCTACACCCAGGGCGACGTCTATCCCAAGGGGGGCTGGCGGCCCGAGCAGGGAGCCCAGCGCGGCTCCGTGGCCGACATGCCGGTCTACTCGGGCGATCCGCTGACCCCGTTCGTCGGCGCTACCAAGAACGCCAAGCGCCTGAAGCGGGAGGACGCCAAGACCCTCACGAAGATCCCGGTCCTGCCGATCTCCTACGGCGACGCCCTCCCCCTGCTGCGGGCGCTCGGCGGCCCCATGGCGCCGCAGGGCTGGCAGGGCGCGCTGCCCATCCCCTACCACCTCGGCCCCGGGCCGGCCAAGGTCCATCTCAAGCTCGCGTTCGACTGGAAGCTCGTCCCGGCCTGGGACGTGATCGCCCGCCTGCAGGGCTCCGAGCATCCGGAGCAGTGGATCGTCCGCGGCAACCATCACGACGCCTGGGTCAACGGCGCCGCCGATCCGGTGAGCGGCATGGTCTCGCTCATGGAAGAGGCCCGCGCCGTGGGCGAGCTCGCGAAGACCGGCTGGCGCCCGAAGCGCACGATCATCTTCGCCGGCTGGGACGGCGAGGAGCAGGGCCTCCTCGGCTCGACCGAATGGGCCGAGACCCACGCCGACGAGCTGCGCGAGCACGCCGCCGTCTACATCAACTCGGACAGCAACTCGCGCGGCTTCCTGGGCATCGGCGGCTCCCACACGCTGGAGGTGCTGGCCAACCAGGTGGCCCGCGACGTGACCGATCCGGAGAAGGGGGTGAGCGTGGCCGAGCGCATGCGCTCCGGCCGGATCTTCTTCGGCGACCCCGAGGACCGCAAGGCCGCGATCGCCGGCCAGCCGTTCCACCTTGAGCCGCTGGGCTCGGGCTCCGACTTCACCCCGTTCCTGCAGCACCTGAACATCGCCTCGCTCAACGTCGGCTACGGCGGCGAGGAGGAGTACGGCCAGTACCACTCCATCTACGACTCCTTCGACCACTACCTCCGCTTCATGGACCCCGATTTCGCCTACGGCGTCGTCATGGCGAAGACCGGCGGCCGCCTGGTGCTGCGGCTGGCCGAGGCCGACGTCCTGCCGATGGAGTTCACCAAGCTGGCCGACGCGATCGGCACCTACGCCGACCAGGTGGCGAAGCTCGCGGATCAGATGCGGACGGAGACCGACGAGCGCAACAAGCTCCTCGACGACAAGATCTACGAGACCTTCGACGATCCGACGAAGACCTGGGTGGCGCCGCAGCGGAAGGACCCGGTGCCCTACCTCAACTTCGCGCCGCTCCAGAACGCCGTCGCCGCCCTGCGCAAGAGCGCCCAGGCCTACGACACCGCCTGGTCCAAGGGAGAGGGTCCGGCCCTCCCGGCCGCCACCCGGGCGAAGCTCGACGCCATCCTGATGAAGACCGAGCGCGCCCTGGGCAGCAAGGACGGCCTGCCCGGCCGTCCCTGGTACCGCCACCAGATCTACGCGCCCGGCTTCTACACCGGCTACGGCGTGAAGACCCTCCCCGCCGTGCGCGAGGCGATCGAGCAGCGCCAGTGGAAGGATGTCGCCGGGAACGTCGAGGCCGTGGCGCGCACGATCGAGGGGGCGGCGAAGGAGATCGACAGGGCTACGGCGCTGTTGGGCGGGAAGTAGGCAGGGCAACCGCCGGCCCGGAAGCATCGCTCCGGCTCGGCGGTGAGGGCTCCTCAGGGACCATCACGAAATACTTGTACCAGGCAAGGCAGGGTGGAAGGCGTCCTCTCCCGCGAAGCGGGGGAGGATAGAGGAGGGGGCTTTTTCAGGGCTCGGAGGACGCGGGAGGGGGGACCCCCGCCCGCCGCTTTCCAGGCTTCGTGACAAACCCTTACGTCCGTTTCCTGCCCGGTCCCGCCGGATCAGGCTCGTCCCAGCGATCCCACGGATCAGGCGGCACGGCGGGAACGTCGGCAAGGACTCGATCGAAGGCCGCGCGGTCACCCTGCCGGGCAAGGGCTTCCAGGTAGTCCTCTGTCATCAGGGCGGACATCTTCTCCGCTACCGCCGTGCTGATGAGCTGATTGATCGAGACCTTCTCCTTCTTGGCCAGGTCCTTGAGATGCCGATGCAGCGAGTCGGGAAGGCGGATGCTGAGAGTCGCCATGGTCAACCTCCGATGACATCGAGGAACGCCTTGGGGGTCACTGCCTGAATGCCGAAGCGTTCGGCCGCCGCGAAGTCCTTACCATTGTAGGTGACGATGTACCTGGCCCGGGAGGCGACGGCAAGCTCCAGGACCATGTCGTCCTTCGGGTCGGGGAGGTTCGGTCGCCAGAGGAAGAAGATCTTCTGCCGGTGCGCAACAGAGCTGAGATACCGAACGACCGCGAGGACCGATTGCTCGCTCAGCGCCGTCGCGCGCAGCAGCACGTCCTCATACTCCAGAACCAGAGGCACCGAGACGCTGATCTCGAAGCGGCCCTCCCTCAGCAGCGAAACGAGCCGAAACGCAACGCCCTCCCG
>JBJMGZ010000751.1:0-10085 GCA_045807605.1 Thermoanaerobaculia bacterium
AACTCGTCGAAGCCGTCGTTCCAGCCGAACTTCGCGGCCAGCACGGCATTGGAGACCACTCCGAGCGTGGTGTAGCCGCTCTCCTGGAACAGCTCCGGCAGCGTCAGGTACTCCTCCGGGATGCGGATGGCCGCGCGGTGCGTGAGCCCCGTGGTCTGCGGGTAGTGGCCGGTGACCATCGACGAGAACGAGGCTCCGGTATTCGGCCACTGCGTGATCGCCCGGTCGATGACCACGCCGCCCGCCGCGAGCCGGGCGAGCTCCGGCGAGGTCTTCCGCGGATAGCCATAGAGGCTCATGTGGTCCGCGCGCAGGGTGTCCACGGTGATGAAGAACACGCGGCGCGGCGCGTCCTCCGCCACCCTCGGGCCGCAGGCCGCGAGGAGGAGGATCGCAAGCAGGAGGAGGAGTCGGCGCATCGGAGCGGGTCATCCTACTATACGGTCGTGCGCGTCCATCCCGACAACCCCCGGTACTTCAGCGACGAAGGCGGCCGGCCCCTCTACCTCACCGGCTCGCACCACTGGGACGTCCTCCTCGACAACGGCGAGCGGCCCGGAGGGTTCGATTTCGAGGGCTACCTCGACCGCCTCGCCTCCTGGGGGCACAACTTCTTCCGGCTCTGGACCCATGAGGCCTGGACGTACGAGGTCCATCCCACCGTCTACCTGAAGGCCGGCTCGCGCTTCGATCTCTCGCGGTTCAACCCCGAGTACTTCGGGCGTCTGCGCGCCAGAGTGGCAAGGGCGCGCGAGCGCGGCTTTTACGTAGCCGTCATGCTCTTCAACGGCTGGTCGATTCATGACAACGGCGAGGGCAACCCCTGGCCCCGGCACCCGTTCAACCCGGCCAACAACGTGAACGGGATCGACGGCGGGAACGGCCTGGACGTCCATACCCTGCGTGTGCCCGCCATCACCCGGCTGCAGGAGGCCTACGTCCGCAAGGTGGTCGACACCGTGGGCGACCTCGACGTCCTCTGGGAGATCTCGAACGAAAGCCCCGGCGAATCGCGCGACTGGCAGTACCACCTGATCCGCCACCTGAAGACGCTCTCGCCCCACCCCGTGGGCATGACCTCCTGCTTTCCCCGGGGGAGGAACGAGGACCTCTTCGGGAGCCCCGCCGACTGGATCTCCCCGAACCGCCGCGGCGGCTACATGCGCTCGCCGCCGCCCGCGGACGGGAGCAAGGTCGTGATCCTCGACACCGACCACCTCTGGGGCATCGGCGGCGACCGCGCCTGGGTCTGGAAGAGCTTCCTGGCCGGCCATCACCCCATCTATATGGACCCCCTCGACGCCAATCCGCTGAGGGAAGACGCCCGCCGCGCCCTGGGCCACACCCGCCGCCTCGCGGAGAGGCTCGACCTCGCGCGGATGGTGCCGTCGCCGTCGGGGCACTGCCTCGCGGGCGAGAAGGAGATGGTGGTCTACCTGCCCCGAGGGCGCGGCAAGGTGCCGTTTGAAGGAGAGGCGGAATGGATCGATCCGGGGACCGGGGTGGTCATCCCCGCCGGCCGGATCGGGGGCCGGGTGCGGGCGCCATTCCGGGGCGATGCGGTGCTCTACCTCAACGCCTCGGCCACCGCCCGCGCCACCAGCTCGTAGCCCGCGGGAGTGAGGTGCTGGTCGATCGGGTAGTAGATCCTCCGTCCCTCCCCCACCGCCTTGCGCAACGTGCCGGTCAGGTCGAGAACCGGAATCCCGTGCCGCTCGAAGATCCCGCGGAACAGCCGGTTGGGCCGCATCGGGTCGTGCCCGGCCGGATCGAGCCCGAGCTGCGCGAGCACGGCGTTCCACCTCGCGGGATCGACCTGGGGCAGCGACGGGATGAGCACCGCGAGCACCCGTTTCGCTTTCAGGCGAGCCACGGCCTGCTCCGTGACCTCCGCGCCGCGCCGCAGCTCCTCCGGAAGGCTCGGGGAGTACAGCGCAAACTCCGACCGCAGCTCGCGCACGGCCCAGGGCTCCCGCAGACCGAGGAGCGACCTCGCGCCGCCCTCCAGCACCGAGCTCTTGAGCAGGCGGAACAGGTGGGAGTGGTAGTAAAGCCAGCGCCGGAGCCCGCCCGTCTCGCCGGGAACGACCAGGAGCCCGTCCACCACCGCCACCCTGGGCTGATCGGGAGAAGCGTCCTGAAGGTCGTTCGCCAGGAACACCGCCAGCACGACCACGTCGGGATCGAGCCCGGCCCCGTAGCGCTCGTACCACGCGACCTCGTCCGGCACTCCGAACCCGGGAGCCCCGGCGTTGAGCACCTCGGCCCCGAGGATCTCTCCCAGCCGCGCCGGCCAGGTCTCCTCCTGCCGCGCCCCCACTCCGAACGTGAACGAATCTCCGAGGGCGAGGATGCGGAGCCTGCGCTTCGGCCCGACCTCCGGCCCGCGCAGCCCGAGGCTGTTGGTGGCGACCTCCGTGTCGAACTCCACCTGGTTCGAGATCGAGCCGCGGAATCCGGGAGCGATGCGATACCGGCGCGGCGGATCGGGCTGGTAGAGCCCGCGCGAGACCGTCATCACCGCCTGCGGGCGGACCAGGCGGACGGCGAGCTCGGCGAACAGAAGGCTTGCGAGGAGGCTGAAGCTCAGGAGCAACAGCCGGACGAGCCGTTTCCTCGATGGCGACATGACGGCCGATTCTACGTGGAATACCTTCGTTGACCGCCCCGTTCTCCAGGGATACACTGGAAAAAACTCGCAGCAGTACAAAGGAGCACACCATGAGCAGGCCCGACCTCGAACGGCTCGTCGCCGACTTGCGGCAGAACCCCGATCTCCTGAAGCAGCTGGCAACCTCCGGCCATTCGGTGCAGTGGGTCCGCGAGCGCGGCTACGACGTCACTCAGGAAGAGTTGAAGGACCTGATGGACAGCGCCCGGGAGCTGTCGGATGACGAGCTCGAGCAGGCCGCCGGCGGCGAGGACGGCTGGGGCACCGGCACCGGCGGCGGCACCACGGGAGGCGGCGGCTAACGCGCACCGGGCCGTTGCCGACCTGCGACGACTGGCTTTCCGTCCTCGGGAGCCATCTCCGGGAGCCCCTTTTTCATCCAGAGGGCACGGAGCGGCTGCACCGCGTTGCTCGATGGTTGCCTGGTGATCTCCTGGCGACCGTCGAGGTTCGCCTGGCCGCGCAAGCCGGTCCCATCGACCTCTCGCTGCGCGCCAGGGAGCCTGGCGAGGCCCTCCGGCTCGCGCGATGCGAGCTCCCCCGCCACGTTCAAGATTTCCTCTCCCGCTGGGCCGGTTCCGACTCCTCTCTTTCCCTGGTCCACTCCATCTGGCTGGAGCTCGACCTGGACCGGGAGCTGGAGGATCTTCCCGCGCCTCTTGTCTGCGCCAAGCTCTTCCCCGAAACCGATCCCCGCTGGCTGACCGGCACGCTCTTCCCCGCGTTGCAGGACAAGCCCCTCACCGCCGGACAGCAGCGCCTGATCCGGCGCTGCCACGAGGCCATCCCCGCGCCCGCTTATCTGCTCTATGCCTTCAGCCTCCTCGCCCGGGGGACCGATGCCCTGCGCCTGGAGATCTTCGGACTGGACCCCGCCGGCATCGTTTCCTACCTGGAGCGGGTGGCCCCGGAATCGGTACCCTGGGTGCGCGACGCGGCTGGCCTCTTCGAAGGCGTGGAACGGATCCACCTGTCGCTGGATCTCGGGGAGGAGGTCCTGCCCCGCATCGGCATCGAAGGCTCGTTCTCGCGGCTGCCCGGACGGGAGCCCCGCTGGGGAGAGCTGTTCGAGCGGCTGGTGAGCCGGGGCCTGTGCGATCCCGGCAAGCGGGACGCGGCCCTCTCCTGGCACGGCTCCGAGACCTTCTGGACCGCCCCGACGGCCTGGCCTGTCGAAGCGGTCGGAGCCCGTGGCTTCTGCTTCCGCAAGCTGAGCCACGTCAAGGTCGTCTGCCGCCCCGGCCGGGAGCCCGAGGCCAAGGCCTACCTGAGCTTCGGGTATCTTCCTGCCTAGGAAGCAGGGCTAGGACACCAGAGCCAGCGGGACAGCCAGCTCCCTCGCGACCCGCTCAGCCTTCTCCGCATACTTCGGGACCCCCAGCTCCACGAAAGCGCGATGGGCCTCCGAGAGCTGCGCGACCGTCTCCTCGCGGTCCTCACGCGCATGGGCGAGGAGCGCCAGGTCGAGGCGGGTCTGCGCCACCTCGAAAGGCACCTCGAGAGAGCGGAGCTCCTCCAGCGCCTCCCGCAGATGCTCCTCCGCCTCCTGGTGACGACCCTGGGCCCGGGCGATCCGTCCCTGGACCCGCTGCGCCAGCCCGACTCCGTACCGGAACCGGGACTCGCGGGTCACCTCCAGGGCCTCCCGCGCCGCGTCCGCGGCCTCGGTCCACCGGGAGGTGCGGAGATACGCATCGGCAAGGAAGACGGAGAACCAGCCCTGGAGCTGCCGCATCCCGGTCTGCTCGACCCTGCGGATCGAATCCTCCAGGGTCTCGATGGCGCGCGGGAGATCGCCCTTCTCCAGCCAGGCGTAGCCGAGAAAGCCCAGGGCGGCGGCCGTGTTCAGAGGGTCCTGGGCGCGGGAAAGCCCGCCCCGGCAGGCCTCGATTCCTGCTTGCCAGTCCCCCAGCGAGGCGTAGAAGTAACCTGTGCTCCAGGACGGGTCGAGGCGGGGATCGGCCAGGGCCCGCCAGATGTCCTCCGCCCGGGCCATGGCCTCGAAAGCCTCCGCAAACCTGCCGAGGAGATACTGGTGAAAGCCCGCCACCCAGTAGGACTGGCCCTGCCACCAGCGCTCCTCGGACCGTTCCAGCAGGGTCACGGCCTGAAGCCCCTGCCGGATCCCTTCGGAGAACCGTCCGGCCCAGAAGGCGTCCCGGGAGAGGACGTAGAACGCCTTGCCTTCGGTGCCCTCGTCTCCACCCTGCCGCGCCTCCTCGATCGCCCGGCGGGCGTTCGCCGCCGCCGCCTCCTGGTTCCCGAGATAGCTGTGGGTGTGCGCCAGCCAGAAGTGGAAGCGGCCCGAGAGGGCAGGATCTCCAAGCCGTTCCATCCGGTCCCGGTGCCCTTCCAGAAGCTCCAGGGTCTCCACGAGCTGCGCCAGGGGCAGGAGAGAGGCGGCGAGTTGGAGGGCCAGCTCCAGCGTGCGGCGGTCCCGCTCCTCCGCCGGCAGGTTCGCGGCGTGCTCCAGGGCCTGCCGCAGCGCCTTGACGGCCTCGGCGTGCGCGTAGCCCGCCGCTGCCCGCTCGGCGAAGCGGATGAGATAGAAGACGGCTCTCTCGGACTCTGCGGCCTTTGAGTAGTGGTAGGCCAGACGGTCGTAGACTTCCTCCAGGCGATCCGCGTACAGCCTTTCAAAGGCCCGGCCGGCCGCCGAGTGGAGCGCCTGGCGCCGGCTCACCAGAAGTGTCTGGTAGACGGCCTCCTGAGTGAGCGCGTGCTTGAAGAAATAGCGGGGCTCCTCCGACATGGGCTCCTCGCGGAGGAACTCCCAGCGCTTGAGGTCCGCCAGCACGGGCCCGGGATTCACGTCCCGCTCCCAGATTGCCATCAGGAGGGCCAGGTGGAACTCCCGCCCCAGGACCGAGGCGGTCTGGAGCAGCTTCTTGTGCATCTCGGGCAGCCGGTCGATGCGGGAGAGCAGGACCCCCTGGATCGTGTCCGGCACCGACACGTCCGGACTCTCCAGGAGAGACCGGGTGAGCTCCTCGAGGAAGAAGGGGTTTCCCTCCGCCTTGCTGAGGACGGTGTCCACCAGGTCCTCCGTCAGCTTCGACCGCCGGAGCACGGCCTCGACGACCCTGCGGCTTTCCCCTTCGGTCAGCTTCGGAAGGGTGATCTGCGTGGCATAGGACTTCTCGATCCACTGCGGCCGGTAACCCGCGCGGTAGGTGACCAGCAGGAGCATCCGGGCCGCGCTCAGACCTTCGATCAGGTGGGCGAGAAACTCCTCCGAGGTCTGATCGATCCAGTGCAGGTCCTCGATCTGCAGGATCACCAGGCGGCCCCGGCCCGCGTTCAGGATCATCTGCCGCAGGATGTGGAAGGTCCGGGCCTGCAGGGCCTGCGCGCTCAGGTCGGCCAGGCGGTCGTCCTCCTCCCGGATGCCCAGGAGGTTCAGCAGGTACGGCAGGGACTCCTCGGGCTGGAGCCCGGCCTCCTCGAGACGCTCGCGGACCCTGTCCGCCACCACGGCCGGAGCCTCGGCATCTCCGATGCCCCAGCCGTTGCGCAGCATGTCGAGCAGCGGTAGATAGGGGACGCCGCTCCCGTACGAGATGCAGCGCCCGGCCAGGTGCAGCACGGGCTTGTCCCAGAGGCGGCGCCGGAACTCGTACAGGAGCCGGGACTTGCCCGAGCCCGCCTCGGCCGCGATCCCGAGCACGTGACCCTCCCCGCCCGCGGCCCGCTCCCGCAGCTCGTCGAGCAGCGCCATCTCCCGCTGCCGGCCGACGAACGGCGAAAGGACCGCGCCGCTCAGGATCGCCTGTTCGGAATGGAGCGAGCCGACGGAGAGCGCCCGGTAGGCCTGGATCAGGGCCTCCTTGCCCTTGACGTGCACCGGCTCCAGGGCTTCCATCTGGACCGTTCCGTGAAGGAAGCGCATCGTGGCCTCGCTCACCAGAACGGTCCCCGGGTCCGCGATCTCCTGGAGGCGGGCCGCGAGGTTGGTGGTGTCGCCGATGGCGGTGTAGTCCTGGCGGAGCTGGTCGCCGATGCCGCCGACCACCACCCACCCCGTGTTGATCCCGATCCGCGCCCTGAGCTCGACGCCATGGCTCTCGCCCAGATCGGCCTGGTGCTCCCGCAGGAGCTTCTGCAGACCCAGAGCCGCGAGCACGGCCCGCCGCGCGTGATCCTCGTGGGCGATCGGCGCGCCGAACAGGGCCATGAAGCCGTCCCCGAGGAACTGGTTGATCGTGCCCTCGTAGCGGTGGACCTCGCCCAGCGACAGCTCGAAGAACCGGTTCAGGAGCAGGTGCATGGTCTCGGGACCCAGCCGGTCCGCCAGGGCGGTCGAGCCCACCAAGTCGCAGAAGAGCACGGACACCTGCTTGCGCTCGCCCTCCATGACCGCCCGGGTCTTGAGACTCGTCAGGTGAGGAGGGGTGTAGGCCTGGAGGACGGACGTGGGACGCTGCGGCTCCTCGGGCGGCTCCTCCACGAGGAGCGGAACCGCCAGGGAACTGCCGCACTCGCCACAGAACTTGAACCCCGGAGGGTTCTCCGCCCCGCACCGGGGGCACATTGCGCCGAGCTTCGACCCGCACCGGCCGCAGAACTTCATGCCGGGCGGATTGTCGAAGTCGCACCGGGGGCATTTCATAGCCAGACTACTCTACGCCTTTCCCTCGCATGGGGTTACGCTTCCCGGATGAGCCAGGAGAGCTGGATCTCGGGTCACCTCCACTATCACCAGAGCTTCTATGCGGTGGTGCGGGGGTTCGTCCACCCGCTCGTCGTCTCTCTCGCGGAGGAGGGACTGATCGACGCCTTCTTCTTCATCCGCTACGGCCTGGGCGGGCCGCACGTCCGGCTGCGGCTCCGCGTCCTCCCTGGCGCCGGCGAGGGCGCGCTCGAAGCCATGCAGGAGTCGGCCCGGCGCTTCCTGCAGGCCGAGCCCTCCACCGCCTCCTGGAGCGAAGAGATGATCCTGCGGACGAACGAGCTCTACCTGGTGGGCGATCCGAGCCAGGAGAACGCGGCGTACCCGGACAATTTCCTGAGGGTGGTGCCCTTCCAGCCGGAGGTCGAGCGTTACGGCGGCCCGGACCTCTTCCAGCCCTCGCTCGACCTCTTCACGCCGTCGAGCGTCGCAGCCGTCGAATTTCTCTTCCGGTATGCGGACGCGCCGCGCTCCGTCCAACTCGCCCGGGCCTTCCAGCTGCTGCTCCTGCAGGCCCGCGGCTCCGCTATTGACGAGGCCGAGCTCGCCGACCTCCTGCGCTACGGCGTGGACTCGATGGGCGCGGACATGCCGAAGATCGTCGAGAAGGCGGACGCGGTCGCCCGGTCCCAGATGGATGCCTTCCTGAGGCTCTTCCACGAAGACCAATCCTCCCCAGCCTCCGACCTGCTGGCCCTGGGCGCCCGGAGGCTCTCGCACGTCGCCGGAAGCGCCGGCCGGGCCTACCGGGCCCGCATCGGAGGGAGCCAGCTTCACATGACCGCGAACCGCCTGGGGCTCGCGAACGCCGAGGAGGTGTACCTCAGCCGGCTCCTGACCGCCACCCTGGAAGAGGCGCGCCTCCATGGCGGCCCCGGCGAGATCGGGCCGCGAGACCCGGAACCCCTCGCCGCCCTCCTCCCCCGCGCCCTCTCGCTGCTCGCCGGGCTGCCCGATTGAAAACCGACCCGCCCCCGATCGGAAGATCGGGGGCGGGCGGGTCAGTCCGGCCTAGCCGGGGTCCTCTGCCAGCTTCTGGCCGCAGATACCGGACCCGCTGGTGTTGCAGGTGCCGCCCAGGCTGGTATTGCAGTAACCAGCGCTCGTCTCGCAGGTGGCGCCCGAGCCAGTGTTGACGACTCCTCCGCTCGCCGACTCGAGATCGTCGTCGGAAAGAGCCTGGATCTCAGGGTCTTCGTGCTTCGCCATGATGTCACTCCATTCTGAGAGATCACTCTCTCGGTTGTGGTCCCGCGCTGCGACGGAAGCCGGACGCTCCGGCCACCGTCTATGGGACCAAGCTCAAAATCTCAAAGACTCGATGGCTCCTCGACCCGCTGCAGCATCCCTTCGACGATCAGCCGGCGCACCAGCGCCACCTGACCCTTCTCGTCGAGCCCGGGTATCTCGGAGACCCGGAACCGCCGGTGGTCGCGGATGAACTCCAGCGACCTGCGCACGCGCAGCGGCGCCGAAACGTGCTCGTTGCCGAAGAAGATGGCGATCCTCACGTTCCTCAGCGCGTCGACGACCTCTTCGACGTAACAGAGGATGTCCCGGCGCCGCTCGACCACCGAATCGGCGGTGAGCTCTCCGAGCTTCGCGAGTTGGACGAAGTGGCCGTCCGCCGGATATCTCTGGAACGCGATGCGGTTGCGCTTGGCCACGGCCACCACCTCGTCGAACGAGGCGGTCTCCTGGAACGTCTTCATGACGTGCTCGAAGGTCTGCCGCATGCGCTCGCAGATCTCGGAGCTCTCGACGAATCCGGGCGGAAGCGCTCGGCGCAGGTCCTGCGAATGCAGCGCGGCGCACTCCGCGGCAATCTTCAGGAAATCCACCCAGTAGAGCGGCTTGATGCTGAATTCCAGGTGCAGGGACGCGCCGTGCTCGGCGACCGCATGGTGCCCCATGCCATGCGGGATGAATAGCAGATCGCCGGGCTTCAGGCACACCTCGGCGAGGACCGGCGCCTTCGTGCGCCCATACCATTCCAGGGGGAACTTCATGTTCCTCTTCTGCACCGGGTTGACCTGCAGCAACGAGAACTCGTGGAGCTGCCAGACCCGTTCCCCCTCGACCTGCAGGACGAGGACGTCGTGCCCGGCGACGAAAGGCGGAAACACTTTCGATCCTGGCGGGGCCACGTGGGCTTCCACCTCGACCGTTCCATGGAGCTCCCTGCCCAGGGCCTTGATGAGCCCCTGGAGAGGCGGCCAGCCCGCCATGGGGTTCAACACCAGCAGGCTGCCCCGGGTGAAGGACGTATAGGCGACGCTCAGCGTGACGTCCCGGGGATCGATCTTCTCGGTGTCCAGATCGCTGCCCTGCGGCGACGAAATGTAGAGGTCGCCGTGAGCTCCCGTCAGCCAGGTGTCGACGTCGCGCAACGAAAAATACCTGGTGAACCGGTCGGGATCATTCCCCCGCAGGTGCAGGAAGGTCTTCTCCCAGTAGTCCGCAAGGAACTCGTCCATGGACATGGGTGCGATCAGGCCTGAGAACGTATCCGCAGCATGCGTTTCCACGACCTGCTCTCTCTCGTACGCAAGCATCAGCTCTCCCCCTTTGGGCCCTGCTCTGTCGCGGCGGCGGCTCCGCCCACGGCTCGCAGGGCCCGATCGTCGATCAGAAGCTCGAAGGCTCGTCGATCGCCCGCCGCGTCGACGGGGAAATCGGCAGGTGAAGGCAGGGCCTCCACGATGACCAGATGCGATCCCGCCGTCTTCTGCAGGTTGGAGATGA
>JBJMGZ010000752.1:0-7088 GCA_045807605.1 Thermoanaerobaculia bacterium
CGCGTGTCGGACCAGGCCACGTAGGCCTTGCCGCCGCGGGCGTCCAGGCCCAGGTACTCGCCGGTCTGGTTCGGGTTGTAGCTCGGGTTGTCCAGCGAGTTGTGGTCCGAGTAGGAGATGGTGTTGTTGTTGAACTCGCCGCTCGCCGCCGTGGCCTTGACGTTGGCCTCGAAGCTCACGCCGCAGTTGGTGGAGCGGGAGGCGTAGATGTCCAGCTTGCGGTTGTTCGGGTCGTTGCGGGCGTCGTGCCAGGCCACCACGGGGTTGCCGCTGGTCTGGTCGACCACCAGGAACGAGTGGAACTGCACCTGGCCGCCGGCAGCGTCGTCGTTGACGCGCACGGCCGCGCTCCAGGTGGCGCCGTTGTTGGTCGAGCGCTTGACCCAGATGTCCGAATTGTTGACGCTCCGGCCGCCGCCGCTGGTGAAGTCGGTGTAGGTCACGTACAGGGTGCCGTCGCAGGAGCCGCCCGAGTTGTCGACGTCGATCGAGCCGAAGGGACCGATGCAGCGGTCGTCCTGGGCCGTCGGGCAGTTCTTGTTGCTGAAGCCGACCAGCGTCGGATCGACGACCAGCACGGGCGTCGACCAGCTCACGCCGCCGTTGGTGGAGCGCGAGTAGTAGGTCTGCTCGTTGCTGCAGTTGACGAGGCAGCTCAGCGTGTCCCAGATCACGTGCACGGTGCCGTTCTTCTGCACCGCGATGTCGCAGCCGAGATCGATGCCGCCGCCCGCCGAGGGCAGGTCCACCTCGGTCCAGGAGGCGCCGCTGTTCGTCGAGTAGGCGAACTTCTCGTTGTTCGAGCGGTCCCAGCAGCTGTAGTGCCGGCCGGCGAACGGGCTGCCCGCGTTGGTGTCGATGGCGTAGAAGTTCTTGTCCTCCAGACTGCCGGAGGGCCAGCCGTTCTTGACGATGCCCTGGGCGCTCCAGCTCGCGCCGCCGTTGGCCGACCGGGCCACGACCATCGAGTAGAGATAGTTGCCGTTGTAGCAGATCAACATGTAGTTGAGGAACACCTCGTTGTTGGCGTTCCAGGACAGGGCCGGGTCGGAGCCGAACGTGCCGCCGCCGAGGGCGCCGCAGTCGAGGCCGTAGGCCGAATCATCGGGCGGGCAGGAGTAGTTCCAGGTGGCGCCGCCGTCTGCCGAGTAGAAGACGGCCTGCAGCCCGTAGTCGCCGCAGGCGCCGCCCATCTCGTCCCAGGTGTTGGCCGCGGCCACGACCTGGAGCGTGTTGTTCGGGTTGACCACGACCTGGATCTCGCCCTGGTACTCGATCGGGGCGGGAGAGGAGGTCGCGGCGGCGTTGCGGTTGGGATCGACCGTGGCCGCGGCCACGGCCTGGCGCAGCGAGCTCTCCAGCGCGCTCTCGTCCGCCTCGCCACCGGCTTCCCGGGACTCGTCGCTGGATACGCGATACTGGCCGGCCATGCCGGGGTGCAGCTCCAGCCAGCGCTCGTGCTGCTGGTGGATGATGATGGGGATCGCGAGCTCGAA
Organism: Thermoanaerobaculia bacterium; assembly: GCA_045807605.1. GTDB lineage: Bacteria > Acidobacteriota > Thermoanaerobaculia > Multivoradales > UBA5704 > DATMER01. The sequence goes on from JBJMGZ010000752.1 coordinate 1,497, forward strand.
GCGGCCCATCTCCATCTCGGCTTTCAGCATGCGGAGAGGCGAGATCGGCAGGTAGCTCAAGTACTGATCGACCACGGCGCGATTGTTCAGGTTGCCCTTGAGCTGTCCCTTCAGGGCCTGAAACTGCGGGTCGTTCTTGAGCCGGGTGACGGTGTCGAACAGGGCCTGCCGCTCTGCGGGCGACATCGGGCCGAGCCCGTCTGCGAATGCAGCCGGGACGGCGATCGCCACCGCCAGCGCCAGGGACAGCATGCGGACAAATTTCCTCATTTTCCTTGATCCTCCAGAAAGGGTCTGTGATTCATGGCGCCATGGGCTTGAGCAAGGGGCTTGCCAGAAGCCAAACCTCTGAAAACAAAGGATCGAGCTCCAAACCGTCCTCTGGAAAGGGTCAATCGCTGACCCCTTTGGCGTCGTGTTTGACCCAGCGCTGGCTCAGGCCTTGACCCGGAGAGGCCCGGAGCGGCTAAGCCCCACCCCTGCAAGAGTTGCTGGACGTGGACAGCCCGAGTGAGTTACCCTTTCCATCATGTTCAAAGCAGTTTGGCTGTGTTTCGGGGCTTTGCTCCTGGGAGCGGCTCTGAGCACGGCCCAGGTGGCACCCCCTTCCAGTGGATACCGGCTCGGCCCGAAGGACCTCATCGAGATCCGCGTCCTGGAGCTGCCGGAGATGGCGAGCCTGGAGCGCCGCGTGTCGGAGAAGGGCTCGATCAACCTGCCCTTCCTCGGCGAGGTCTCCGCGGCCGGCCTGACCGACGCCGAGCTGGCGGCCCGCATCAAGACGGAGCTGGAGCGCGAGATGCTGCAGCGCGCCTCGGTCGCGGTGCAGGTGCGCGAGTTCCGCGCCCGCCCGATCGCGGTCATCGGCGCGGTGCAGCAGCCCGGCAACCTGGAGTTCGCCGGCCGCTGGACCCTGCTGGAGGCGATCACCGCCGCCGGCGGCTTGAGCGACAGCCACGGCCGCACGGTCTACATCCTGCGCCACGCGGACAACGGCCTCTCCGATCAGATCGCGGTCGATCTGGACGACCTGTTCGTCCGCGCCGATCCGCGGATGAACATCCCGATCTTCCCGAACGACCTCATCAACATCCCGGTCACGCTGGAAGTGACGATCTACGTCCTCGGCGAGGTCGCCCAGCCCGGGGCGCTCACGTTCAAGAGCACGGAGCGGATCACCGTGCTGACCGCCGTGGCCCGCGCCGGCGGCCTGACCGACCGCGCCTCGCGCAAGATCCTCGTCCGGCGCGAGGACGCGTCGGGCAAGTCGCAGGAGATCCAGGTCGATTACAAGCGCCTCGTCGCCGGCAAGGATCCGGACATCCAGCTCCGGGCCGGCGACGTCGTGGTGGTGAAGGAGTCCTTCTTTTGAGCGGTCCAAACCTCTTCCATCGCTCCGGGGCCGAGCTCCAGCCCCGCGAGCCCAGCTCGGAATTCAACCTCGGCGAGTGGCTGCACGTCCTGCGGCGGCGCTGGCTGCTGGTGGCCGGCGCCTGCGCGATCGGCCTGTCCTCCGCGGCGGTGCACTATGCCATGACCCCCAGCCAGTTCGTGGCCACGGCCGTGCTCCAGATCGAGCGCCGCAGCCTGACGCCGCTGGTCGGCAGCCAGACGCCCTGGCTGGAGGACTGGTGGAACATGGAGTACTACCCGACCCAGTACAAGCTGCTGGAGTCGCGCGGCCTGGCCGAGCGCGTGGTGCGCAACCTGCGCCTGGCCGAGGACCCGGTCTTCAACCCGGGAGGCAAGCCGCTGCCGGTCGCCGCGACCCCCGCGACCGAAGGCGACCTGGCCGTGTTGGGCGGCCTCGCCAACCGCCTGCGCGGCGGCCTGGCGGTCGAGCCGATCCGCAACACCCAGATGGTGACGCTGACCTACCGCCACTCCAACCCGGAGTTCGCCGCCCGCGCGGTCAACGGCTTTGCCGAGGCGTTCATCGACTGGGGCATCGAGAACCGCTCCACCACGGCCGGCAACGCCTCCACCTTCCTGTCCTCGCAGATCGAGACCCTGAAGAAGGAGATCCAGGACAAGGAGGCGCAGCTCCAGAACGTCAGCCGGACGAGCAACATCGTCGAGCTCGACTCGGGCTCCAACGTCACCATGCAGCGCCTGGAGGCGCTCAACAAGAGCTACAGCGACGCCCTGCGCGGCCGCATCGAGATGGAGGCCCGCTACCGCGAGCTCATGTCCGCGCCCAAGGAGTCGGTCGCCGAGTCGCAGTCCGACGGCCTGGTGACCGACCTCAAGCGCAAGCAGCTCGAGACGGAGCGCGACTACGAGATCGGGTTGAAGACCTACAAGAAGGACTTCCCCAGGATGATCGAGCTCCAGGCCGCCATCGAGAAGGGGCGCCAGCACCTGGCCGGCGTGGTCGAGGAGATGGTGGCCAAGGCGCGCCAGTCCGCCTACGCCGAGTACCAGACCGCCCTGCGCCAGGAGACGGCGCTGGAGCAGGAGATGCGCGGCCTCAAGTCCGAGGTCCTGGACGAGAGCTCGGCCTCGGTCGAGTACCACAACTTGAACCTGGAGGTGCAGACGCGGCGCAACCTGCTCGACGACGTGCTCAAGGCGCAGTCCGAGACCGAGGTCACGGCGCGGCTCCAGGGCACCCGCGAGTCGAACGTCCGCATCGTCGACCGCGCGCTGCCCCCGGGCGGGCCGGCGAGCCCGAACCTGCGGCAGGACCTCTCTTCCGGCCTGCTGGTCGGGCTGCTCGCCGGCCTCGGGCTGGTGCTGCTGCTGGAGTACATGGACCGCACGGTGAAGACCTCCGAGCAGGTCGAGCGGCTGCTGGGGCTGCCCACGCTCGCGGTGATCCCCGACGTCTCGGACGCGGGCTCCTCCTACTACGGCGGATACCGCTCCTACGGCGGCTACGGCATGAAGCCCGAGACGGTTGGCGCAGCGGCCGGGAAGGGCGGCAAGGCCGCGAAGGGCTCGCGGCGCTGGCTGGAGAAGAAGAAGTCCGACGCGCCCGGCCGCATCGAGCTCGTGCCGCACGAGGGCCCGCGCCTGGCGGTCTCCGAGGCCTACCGGTCGCTGCGCACCGCGCTGCTGCTGTCCTCCGCGCACGAGCTCAAGGTGGTGGCGGTGACCTCGGCGGTGGCGAGCGAGGGCAAGTCCGCGACCGCCACGAACCTGGGCGTGGTGATGGCCCAGCTCGGCCGCCGGGTGCTGATCATCGACGCCGACCTGCGCAAGCCGCGGCTGCACGAGGTGCTGCAGGTCTCCAACCGGGCCGGCCTGGTGAGCTACCTGACCGGCGGCGCCGACTTCGACGCCGTGGTGCGCTCCACCACGGTGCAGCACCTCTCCGTGATCCCGTCGGGCCCGATCCCGCCGAACCCGTCCGAGCTGCTCGCCTCCGACCGGATGCAGGAGCTGCTGCGGATGGCGCGCTCGCGCTTCGACTTCGTGGTGATCGACACGCCGCCGATCCTGCCGGTCACCGACGCCGCCCTGGTGGGCACGCTGGTGGACGGCGTGACGCTCTGCCTGCGGGCCGGCAAGGTGACCCGCGACGAGGCGCGCTCCTGCCGCGACCGGCTGCAGTTCGCCGGCATCAAGGTGCTCGGCGTGGTGCTCAACCGCCACTCGGCGTCGCAGGGCGGCTACTCGGGCCGGCGCTACCAGATGTACGAGACCTACGGCTCGGGGGCGGGCGAGCCGAAGGCCGGTTCCGCAGCCTGATGATCGACCTGCACTGCCACATCCTCCCGGGCATCGACGACGGCCCGCGGACCCTGGAGGATGCGCTCGCCATGTGCCGCCTGGCCGCGGAAGACGGCTGCCGGGCCATGGTCGCCACGCCGCACCAGCGGCGCGGGCGCTGGTGGAACAGCGACCGCGAGGCGATCAAGACCCTGGCGAAAGAGCTGCAGGCGGGTCTGGGGTCCGAAATCCGTATCCTGGTAGGGGGCGAGATCCACGTGGACTCCGAGCTGCTCGCCGAGGTGGAGAAGCTGCCGGACGGCGGCATCCTGCCCCTGGCCGGCTCGCGCTACCTGCTGATCGAGCTCGACGAGCGTGGCCGTGCCGGCGAGGCGATCAGCCTGGTGCACGAGCTGACGATGGCGGAGTGGATCCCCGTGCTGGCGCACCCGGAGTTCATCCCGTGGCTGGCCGGGGACCTGGACCTGACTGCGCGCCTGGTCGACCTCGGCGCGCGGGTGCAGGTGACGGCCATGAGCGTGACCGGCGACTTCGGCAAGGGTCCGCAGGCCGACACGCACGCGCTGATCGAGGCCGGGCTCGCGCACTTCGTGGCCAGCGACTGCCACGGCATGCAGCGCCGCCCGCCCGGTCTGCGGCGCGCCTATCAGATGATCGCCGGCCGCTGGGGAGCCGAAAGGGCCCGGCGGCTGGTTTCCGACAACCCGCGGGCGGTGGTGCAGAACAAGCCGCTCGCCGTAGCAGACTCCGGAGCGACCGGAGCGCATGGTCCCGAGGCATCCGAAGCATGAAGAGCATCACCCCCCTCCTACTCCTCCTCGCGGCCCTTCCCCTGTCCGCCGCCGGGGTGGACCCGTTCTACCAGAGCCTGCTGCGCGAGGGGGTGCTGCAATACGACCGCGGCGACTACGGCGACTCGGCGCACACCCTGCGGATCGCCTGCTTCGGCATGCTCGACGAGCCCAGGGCGCTCGCCGGCTGCCTCTCGCGGCTCGCCCTGGCGCAGGACCGGATGGACGACGCCGACGGCTTCCAGGACACCTTCCGCCGCCTCGCCGAGGTGGAGGAGCGCTTCCACGCCTACGCCGGCGCGGAGCTGCCCGCCGAGGCCCGCGCCGCGCTGGAGCAGCGGCTGGCGGTGCGCATCCCGGCCGCCACGCTGCGCTCGATCCCGGTCTTCCGTGCACTGGCCGACCGCAAGCCGGCCCCGGGGGAGCAATCCCAGGCGAAGCGGCCTGACCCCAAGCCGCGGCGGGGCAAGACCGAGGCGTCGCCGCCGGCGTCCGCCCCCGCTTCGCGGGTGACCGCGGTACCTCCTCAGACGGCGCCTCCTCAGGCCGAGCCGGCCGTCGCCTCCCAGCCGCGCGCCATCACGGCCGCGGAGCGCGACACCATGGCCCAGGCGCGCAAGCTGCTGGGCCAGGAGAGCAAGGTCAAGGACTTGAAGCAGGCCTACGACCTCGCCCGCGAAGTCGCCGATGCGCACCCGGAATCGGTCGAGGCGCAGCACCTGGCGGCCGAGGCGGCCTACCGCATCTCGCGCTGGGCGGACGCCGCCCGCTACTTCCGCCGCGGCGGCGAGCCCGGCGAGAACCAGCCGGAGCTGCAGTTCTACATGGCCGTCTCCCTGTTCGAATCCGGCGACGCCGCGGGCGCGGCCGCCATCCTGAAGCGTTCGCTTCCCAACCTGCAGCGCAGCCCCTATGTGGATGCGTACGCGCGCAAGATTCTCGGTTAGACTAGAGGACCAAGGAGCTCCGCCCATGAAAGCACGCGACCTCACCGCCGCAGGCCTGTTCCTGCTCGCCTTCCTCCCGGGGACGGCGGCGCCGGCCCAGTCGATCTCCCTGGTCGACGTCAAGTGCATCCCGCGCAAGACCAACGGGGTGGTGAAGGCGGCGATCATCCCGGATCCCG
>JBJMGZ010000753.1:0-3334 GCA_045807605.1 Thermoanaerobaculia bacterium
CATGATCCCATCTCCTTTCTCTGGAGCGCCGGGCTTGCGGCGCGGCGCTCTCCTGTGTTCGATCCCAGAATAAGACTTCACCGGAGCGCAGTCTTCAGCAGGCCGCAAGAAATTTGTAAGGCATGTAAAACCCCCTCAGCCCGCGAAGCGGTAGCCCCGGCGGTGGACGGTGAGGATGTATTCGGGCCGCGAGGGGTTCTGCTCCAGCTTCTGGCGCAGCGAAGCCACGTGCACGTCCACGGTACGGGTGGTGGGCGTGGCGTCGTAGCCCCAGACCTTGTCGAGCAGCTCGTCGCGGGTGAGCAGCGCGCCGCGGTTCTCGATGAAGTAGGCGAGGAGCTTGAACTCCAGCGCCGAGAGGGTCACGGGCTCGTCGCCGCGGAAGACCTCGGCGCGCCGGAAGTCGACGCGCACGTCGCCGAAAGTGTAAGTCCCGGCCGGAGCCGTGGGAACGGGGGAACGGCGGAGCAGGGCCTCGACGCGCGCCAGGAGCTCGATCATCTCGAACGGCTTGGTCAGGTAGTCGTCCGCTCCGAGCTTGAGGCCCACGACGCGGTCGATGACCTGGCTGCGCGCCGTGAGCATCAGCACGGGCACCTGCCCACCGCGTGAGCGCAGCTCGCGGCAGACCTCGAAGCCGTCGCGGCCCGGCAGCATGACGTCGAGGATCACCAGGTCGAAGGGCTCGGCCAGGGCGCGCGCGAGCGCGGTGTCGCCGTCGCCGGCCGTCTCCACCTGGTAGCCCTCGCTGAGCAGCCGGTCCGAGACGGTGAGGACGAGGCTCGGCTCGTCCTCGACGAGGAGGATGCGGCGTCCCCCGGTCAAGCCGTTTCCCCGGAGCGGGCGGCCGGCAGGTGCAGCGTGAAGGCGCTGCCGCTTCCGTCCCTCGACTCCACGCTCACCTTTCCACCCAGCGCCTCGACCACGTAGCGCACCACGCTCAACCCCAGGCCGCTGCCCGGGACTCCGTTCGTCTTCGTGTCCCGGCCGCGGTAGAACGGCTTGAACAGGTGGGGGAGGTCCTCGCTCCGGATGCCCGGCCCGCGGTCCGCGACCGTGATCTCGATCCCTTCCTTCCCATCCCTCGCCTGCAGACCGACCCAGTTTGCCGTTCCGCCGTGGCGGACGGCGTTCTCGATCAGGTTGCGCAGGGCGCGCCGCAGTGCCGCGCCATCCGCGAGCACGGGCGGCAGGCCGGGCGGGATCTCGCGCTCCACCCGCACCTGCTTCTCGGCGAGGAGGACGCGGCAGTCCTCCAGCGCGCCTTCGACGAGCGCTTCGACCTCCTCCGGCCGCACCTGGTAGACCCTGCGCCCCGACTGGATGCCGGCCAGATCGAGCACCTGCCCGACGAGGTCGGTGAGGCGGCGGCCTTCGCGCTCGATCAGCGAGCCGTAGCGCCGCACCTGTTGCGGATCGGCCACGACGCCGTCGGCGAGGTTCTGGCCGGCCGAGCGGATCGCGGTCAGCGGCGTGTGCAGCTCGTGGGTGACGCCGGCCACGAACTCCATCTGCTGGCGGGCCAGGCGCTGGGCACGCTGCGTGGTCACCACCATCAGCCCCGAGGTGATCGCCAGGAGCGCGAGGATGCCCAGGCTGATCGCGAGGTTGTGCATCCGGGCATGGCTCACCGCGGCCTCCAGGGAGCCCACCCGGTGCTGGATCGCGAGGTGCCAGGCGCCCTCGCCCTCGACCCGGTCGCTGCGCTCTTTCATGTCGCCGGGTGAAGGGGGACCGGGACCGCCGAGGTGCATGCCGAGCATCATCGGCGCTTCCTCGTCCCTCTGCTGCCGGTGGCGCAGGACGCTCCGCATCTCGTGGAACGGCCGCATGCCCAGCATCCCCAGGCGAAGATCGGCCTTGCGGAAGCTCTCCAGGGGGACGCGGGCGTCGGAGCGGAAGACGGCCCGGCCTTCGGCGTCGAGCACCGCGAGGGCGTATTCCGTCCCCCTCGGGCTGCCGAAGTGGCGCCGGGTCAGCTCCGGCAGGACCTCCCCGGCGAGCACCCGCCGGTCCAGTTGCAGGACCAGGAGCATCCCATCCGCATCCGAAGCCGGTCCGAAGACCAGGGGGAGCAGGAGCCCGGGAAGATCGGGATCGATCATGGCGAACGGGAAGCGGTGCTGCCCCCTGGCGATCTCGGTGTCGAGGCGCCGCCGGGCTCCGTCGAAGCCGGCGGGCCAGGGGACCGGCTCGAAGCGCCGGGCCCCCGGCAGGAACCGGGAGAGCCCCAGCGTGCCGTCGGCCTGCCGGCGCGCGACGAAGAGGTCGCCGATCAGGTCCGGCCAGGGAGCGTTGTCGCGCCAGCGGTCATACTGCGCCGCCACCCGCTTCAGCCCGTCCTCGGCGGACCCGCCCGCCTCGGGATGGAAGTAGAGGAAGGCCCGGGTCAGCTCGCGGTCGAAGTCCTCGGTGAAGCGGGACCCGGCGGAGAGCAGATTCTCGCGCATGCGGTGCCGCTCCAGGTCGCTCACCCGCCCGATCCACCGGTATTGCAGGGTGGCCAGGGCGGCGAGCAGGAGCAGGAGGAAGACGGCGATGGCCGGCGGCAGGAGTCGTGCGCGCTCCCGGGGAGTCATGGCGGAATCAGGATAGCAGGGGATCGCCGGGGGAGGGCGAAAAGTTTACATTCCTTACAGTTACCTCGGAAAGAGGTCCTTCAGGGCCTTATCACCACCTTCAGCGCCTCCTTGCGCATCATGCTGCGCAGGGCGCCCTCCAGGTCGTCGAGGGGGCGCTCGGCGGAGAGGAGCGCCTCGGGATGGAGCGCGCCGCTCGCCAGCAGGTCGAGAGCGCGCTGGAAGGTGGCGGGGCGGTGGTGGTAGGCCCCCTTGATGGTCAGCTCGCCGTAGTGGATGCGGTGGGTGTCGAGCGGAATTGTAGTACCGGGCCGGCAGCCGCCGAAGAGGAGCACGGTGCCGCCGGGGCGCGCCGAGGCCAGGGCGTCCTCCCACGCGACCGGCGAGCCGGTCGCCTCGATGGCGAGATCGAAGCCGTCGCCGGCCCGGGCGAGGCGCCGCAGGCGGGCGGCCTCGCCGCCGTCGCGGTCCACCTGCACCGCCTCGGTCGCCCCGAGCTGGCGCGCCACCTCCAGCCGCGGCAGGTTGGGATCGGCCAGCACCACGTGATGCCCGGCCCGCCGGCTCGACAGCACATCCACGAACAGCAGCCCGATGGGACCGCCGCCGTAGACCACGATCTCGGCCGGACGACCGAGGGCGCAGACCTCCAGGCCGTGCAGCACGCAGGCGAGAGGCTCGGCCAGGGCTCCCACCTCCGCCGGGAGCCCCGCGGGCAGCGCGTAGGTGCTGACCTCGGCGAAGCGGCGCGGCAC
>JBJMGZ010000754.1:0-2681 GCA_045807605.1 Thermoanaerobaculia bacterium
GCGTCTCGGACTCGATGATCCCCGCGGCGGCCTTGCGCGAGGCCTCGACCGTGATGGTCTCGATCAGGAAGCTGGCAGGCTCCACGGCAGCCGGCTCCTGGGCCTGGACCGAGGCCGCGAAGGAGCACAGCAGCAGGAAGCGCAGGAATCGCGTCACGTCGGTCTCTCCACGTCCACCCCGGGCCGCATTGCCCGCGGCGGTCGCGCGCTTCCAGGGGCAATCCCGGTGCCGCGCCTCCGCCTGCCGCGCAAACGGCGCAAGCTGCGGAAAACAAGAGCTTTCTCTCCCCGGAAAGTCGCCTGCCCCGCCACGGTGAGCGTATGAAGAAGCATACACCCTGTCTGCCGGGAAAGACTGGGACCGTCCGGCTCGAAATGGTTCTCCGCATGCCCGCACTCGCTTTCAGAGGCAGCTTGAATTCCGGGCTCGCCTGACATCCCGGGAGAGGAGAGACATGCGCAGGATTGGAACCGCCCTTCTGCTTGCCGCGGGCCTGACCGCTCTTGTCCGGCCGGCCTCGGCCCAGAGTCCGGCCGCCAGCACGGAGCCTGTCAGCGCCTTTGGCGACATCCTGGAAGTACGGGTCGTCAACCTTGAGGTGGTGGTCACCGATGCCGAGGGCAAGCGGGTGCCGGGTCTCCAGCGCGGTGATTTCCGGCTGCTCGTCGATGGCAAGGAGGTGCCGATCCACTACTTTACGGAGGTGCGGGAAGGGCAGGCGCTCTCCCCGGAAGCCACCGCGGAAGCGGCGCCGGCCGCGCCTCCGGCTCTCTCCGAGAGCGGACCGGTCGGGACGAGCTACCTGGTGTTCATCGACGACCTGTTCTCGCTCCGCGTCCGCCGCGACGAGGTGCTCAAGTCCCTGAAGGAAGAGGTCGCCAGGCTGGGTCCGGAGGACCGCATGGCGATCGTCGCCTACGACGGCAAGCGCCTGGAGAGGCTCTGCGCCTGGACGGGCTCTCCCGCCGAGCTGACCGCGGCGATCGATGCGGCAATGGCCCGCAAGGCGCACGGCATCGAGCAGCGGGCAGAGGTCCAGGCCATGGAATCGTCCCGCCGCCTGAGCACCAACCTTCCCGCCATCGGGACGGTGCAGAACGCCCCCGACTCCTCGAATCCGTCGGGCGCGCGCACGAGCCGGCTGGACCTCGACCAGCTCGCCTATGCGCAGCAGTTGACGGACCGGATCGAACGGGCGGTGATGGCCGCGGTCTCCACGCTGCGCGCGTTCGGCTCGGCCCCGGGACGCAAGGTGATGATGCTCCTGGCCGGCGGCTGGCCCTACTCTCCCGGGGCCTTCGCCGCCAATACCTTCGGCCCGATCTACGATGCCCGCCTGCCCTGGAACAAGGAGGTCTTCGCGCCGCTCACCGACACGGCCAACCGGCTGGGCTACACCATCTATCCGGTCGACGTGCCCGGTCTCGAGGCGGCCGGACCGGATGCCTCGTCCGCGGTCTCCTCGTTCGGCGAGTGGGACGTGCGCGAGGACGAGGTCCACTCTGCCCTGGCCTACATCGCCTCCCGCACCGGCGGCCTGGCGCTGATCAACGCGGCGCGCCGGACCCCTCTCGCCCGCGCGCAGGCCGACACGCGCTCGTACTACTGGCTCGGGATCAGCCCCTCCTGGCGGCAGAACGACCAGCGCCACCGGATGCAGATCGAGGTGAAGCGCCCCGGGTTGAAGGCGCGATCGCGCCACAGCGTCCTCGACCTGTCGCGGCAGACCGAGGTCACCATGATGGTCGAGCACGCTCTGCTCTTCGGCGGCGCAGGCACCGCGACGATGCCGATGGAGGTGGGAGAGCCGGAGCGCTCCGGGCGCAAGGAGATGGAGGTTCCGGTGAGCCTCGCCATTCCGCTGAGCTCGATCACGGTGCTGCCGGTCGACCGCAAGTATTCCACCGATCTGGAATTGCGTTTCGCCGCCATGGACGAGCACGGCGACCGTTCCGACGTGCCCATGATCCCGCTCCATCTCACCTTCGACACGCCCCCGCCCGCGGGCGGCGGGCATATCCGTTACGACACTCGGGTCAAGCTGCGCCGGATCGAGCAGCACCTCATCGCCACGCTCTTCGATCCGCTGAGCGGCAGGATCACCACGGCCGAAGTCGACGTGGCGCCCTGACCGGCGGCGACCTGCGCTTCTGTGGCACGGTCGAGAGCCTCGCCCTCGATGCGCAGGGCCGCCTCTGGGCCGGCGCCCAGGACGGCGCCGCCGTGTTCGACGGCCGGACCTGGACGCCGGTGGACATGCCGCGGCGCAGCGCGTCCAACCCGGCCGGTGATTTCAGAAGATCTCGCCGGCGATCTCCTCCGCCGCCTTGGGCGAGAGGGTGGCCCAGGAGGCGATCGCCGCGATCGCCGGAATCCCCATCGCGACCAGGGCGACCACCCGCACGGCATCCGGATAGCCCTGCCGCGTGTAGGCGAGCCAGTAGCTCGCGTAGAGGGCGACGGGCGCCAGGATCGTGAGCATGGTCCTCGGCTCACCCGGGACCGTGACCATCCTGGCATGGAGCCCCTGGACCACCAGCGCCAGGACGAAGGCGGTGCAGATCCAGCCGTAGTAGTTGTGCGGCGTGATGCCGAAGTAGCCGACGAGGAGCTTCATCCCATCCCAGACCCAGGCCTTGACCTTGGTGACCATGTAGGGATCGATCACGAGGTCGAAGCT
>JBJMGZ010000755.1:0-6374 GCA_045807605.1 Thermoanaerobaculia bacterium
CCCGGGCGGGCGGATGCCCCCCTTCCCAAGATCAGCCGATCTCGATTCCGGAGCTTCCCTCCACCCGGGCGGGGGCAAGCCCCGCCCCTACATCCTGAGCATGGCTCCGAAAGGTCATCGCTCATGATCGTCATGAAGTTCGGCGGCAGCTCGGTGGACACCGCGGAGTCCATCGCGCGGGTGGTGGGCATCGTCCGCGGCCAGCGCGACCGGCAGCCGGTCGTGGTGGTCTCGGCCATGGCCAAGACCACGCGCAAGCTCCTGGAGGCCGCCGAGGCCGCCGCGGCCGGAGACCTGGAGCTGCCCAGGGCGTGGAGCCTCTTCGAGGAGCTTCGCGAGTACCACACCCGCGAGGCGCGCGGCGCCGTCGCTCCCGCGGGACACCCCGTGCTCGACGCCATGCTGGAGCGCTGCTTCTCCGAGCTGCACGGCGTGCTCGAACGGATCGCGGCCGAGGGGCGGGTCACGCCGCGGCTCGCGGACGAGGTGGCGAGCTTCGGCGAGCTGGTGTCGAGCGCCATCCTCTCGCTCGCCCTCACTGACGAAGAGATGGCGAGCCCCTGGATCGACTGCCGCAAGGTGCTCATCACCGACGACGACTTCACCCGCGCCAAACCGATCTATGAGGAAACGGTGCCCCGCCTGCGCGACGCGCTCCTCCCCCACGTCCGGGAGGGGCGGGTGCCGGTGCTCGGCGGCTACGTCGGCGCGACGGCCGACGGCGTCACCACCACGCTCGGCAAGGAGGGATCGGACTTCTCCGCCGCCATCGTGGGCGCCGCGATCGGCGCCGAGGAGGTCCAGATCTGGACCGACGTGGACGGCATCCTGACCGCGGACCCGCGCATCGTCCGCGGCGCGCGGCGGATCCGGACGCTGTCGTTCGACGAGGCCCTGGAGCTGGCCTGCTCGGGCGCCAAGAAGCCGCACTACGGAACGCTCGGCCCGGCGAGCCGGGCGGACGTGCCGATCCGCATCCTGAACTCCCTGCACCGGGCAGAAGGCACGCTGATCGGCCGGCGCAACGGCGCCGCGCCGGGGATCAAGTCGATCGCCTGCAAGCCGTCCGTCCATCACCTCACGGTGCGGCGGACCGAGGCGGGCGACTTCCTGGAGCAGGTCTGGGAGGTCTGCGAGCGCTTCCGGCCGGCGCTGCTCGCCCTCCATGCCGACGAGTCCCGGGCCGAGCTCGCGCTGGACCGGCCCGACCGGCTGCCGGAGATCCGGGAGGCGCTCGAGCGCTTCGCGCGCGTCGAGGTCGGCCGCGGCCGGACCGTGATCACGCTGGTCTCCGAGGACCTGGCGGCCAGCCCCGGCCTGGCGGAGATGACGATGGAGATGGCCCGGGCCTGGGAGCCGCGGCTGCTCCTGCGCGGGGTCTCCGCGCCGTGCGTCCGCTGCCTGGTGGACGAGCGCGAGGCCGAGTCGGTCATCGTCGAATTGCACGAGCGGGTCTTCCCCGGCCCGCCGGGAGAGCCTGTGCCATGAACAAGCTCGCGCTGATCGGGTACGGACGGATGGGCAAGCTCGTGGAGCAGCTCGCTCCAAGCCATGGCTTCGAGGTGGTCCTCCATCTGAACGGCTCGGACCACCGGATCGACGCGGAGCGCTTCCGTGGAGTGGACGTGGCCGTCGACTTCTCCACCGCGGCGGCCGTGCCGGAGACGGCGGAGCGCCTGGCGGCGCTGGGTGTCCCCCTGGTGGAGGGGACGACCGGCTGGCAGGAGGCGCTGCCGCGGGTCCGCGAGGCCGTGGAAAAGAACGGGGCCGGCTTCCTTCACGGCGCCAACTTCTCGATCGGGGTGCTGGTCTTCGCCAGGCTGGCCGAGGCCGCGGCCCGCCTGCTGGCGGAGGAGGCCTCCTACGAGGCCTGGCTCTACGAGATCCATCACAGCAAGAAGAAGGACGCGCCCTCGGGCACGCTCCTCCAGCTCAGGAAGGCGATGGAGGGGGCGGGCTGGAGCCGGGGGATCGACGTGGCGAGCAACCGGGCCGGCGCGATCCCCGGGACCCACCAGATCGGCTTCGATTCGGAGGCTGATACCATCACCCTGCAGCACACCGCCCGCAGCCGGGCCGGCTTCGCGCATGGCGCCCTGCGCGCCGCGCGCTGGATGGTCGGGCGGCGCGGCTTCTACGAGCTCCGTCAGGTCTGGGAAGAGATCGTCGCTTCCCGGTGAAAGGCAAACCGATGTTTCAAGGCTGCGGCACCGCCCTGGTCACCCCCTTCAAGTCCGACCTCTCGCTCGACGAGGAGGCGCTGCGCCGGCTCGTGCAGCGCCAGATCGAGGCCGGCATCCACTTCCTCGTCCCCTGCGGCACCACCGGGGAGAACCCGACGCTCAGCCGCGAGGAGCACCTGCGGGTCGTCGAGATCACGGTCGAGGAGGCCGACGGCAGGATCCCGGTGCTCGGGGGAGCGGGCGGCAACGACACCCGCGAGGTGGTGGCGCTCGCCCGCGAGGTCGAGGCGCGCGGCGCGGACGGCCTGCTGGTCGTCACGCCCTACTACAACAAGCCGACGCCGGACGGCCTCTTCGCCCACTACCGCGAGATCTCCCGCGCCACCCGGCTGCCGATCGTGGTCTACAACGTGCCCGGCCGCACGGGCCTGAACGTCGAGCCCGCGACCCTCGCCCGTCTCGCGCAGCTCGAGAGGGTGGTGGCGGTCAAGGAGGCCTCGGGCAACATCTCGCAGATGTCGCAGATCTTCCAGGTGGTCCCCCACGATTTCGCGGTGCTCTCGGGCGACGACGCCATCACCCTGCCGCTGATGGCGCTCGGCGGCCTGGGGGTGATCTCGGTGGTTTCGAACGAGGTGCCCTATGCCATGTCGCGGCTGGCCTCCCTCTGCCTGGAGGGGGATTACCCGGCGGCGCAGCAGATGCACCGCCGGCTCCACCCGCTGATGGAGATCAACTTCGTCGAATCGAACCCGGGCCCGGTCAAGGCGGCCCTGGCCATGATGGGGCTGATCGAGCCGGCCTACCGCCTGCCGGTGGTGGCGCCGCGGCCGGAGAGCCTCAGGAAGATCGAGGCGGTGCTCTCCGACCTCGGGCTGATCCCGGGCAGCCCGGTGCCGAGCGTGGAGACGCCGGTTCATGCATGAGCTGAGGCAGGAGATCGAAACGCTCTACGCCCAGGATCACGATACCGGCCATGCCGGCCATGCCGGCGATGCTGGCGACGCTGTCGACGTCTTCCGCCGCTTCATGCTCGCCCTCAACCGGGGGGAGATCCGGGCCGCGGAGCCGGACCCCTCGACGCCCTCCGGCTGGCGGGTGAACCCCTGGGTCAAGCAGGGCATCCTCCTCGGCTTCCGCATGGGGAAGATCGTGGACATGTCCGCGGGCGGCCTCCCCTTCCGCGACAAGGACACCTACCCGCTCCGGCGCCTGGGCGACGGGGTGCGCGTCGTGCCCGGCGGCTCCTCGATCCGCGACGGCGTCTACCTGGGCAAGGGGGTGACCTGCATGCCCCCGATGTACATCAACGCCGGCGCCTGGGTGGACGACGGCACCCTGATCGACTCCCACGCCCTGGTCGGGAGCTGCGCCCAGGTGGGCAAGCGCGTCCACCTCTCCGCCGCGGCCCAGCTCGGAGGCGTGCTGGAGCCGATCGGCGCCCTGCCGGTGGTCGTGGAGGACGACGTCCTGATCGGGGGCAACTGCGGGGTCTACGAGGGCACGGTCGTGAAGCGCCGGGCGGTCCTCGCCGCCGGCGTGATCCTCACCCGCTCGACCCCGGTCTACGACCTGGTCCGCGAGACCATCCATCGCTCCGAGGAGGACATGCCGCTGGTGATCCCCGAGGAGGCGGTGGTGGTCGCCGGCAGCCGCGGCGTGACCCGGGGGAAGGGGAAGGAGTGGGGGCTGTCGCTCTATACGCCGGTGATCGTGAAGTACCGGGATGCTTCCACGGACGAGCGGGTGATGCTGGAGGATTGGCTACGGTAATTCCCGGCGTGCCAGCACCTGCCGCAGGGCATAGACCTGGGTAACTGCCGGCGGCGATCCGATCTGGGCCCGCAGCAGCATCTTGACCTTCTTCTCCATCGCATCGGCCACGGCGCTCTCCGGCGGGAAGGGGAAGGTGACGAAGCCCACCTCGCCTCCCTCGACCTCCTCCACCCGGACCGGCACCAGGTTCTCGTGCACCCCGATCAGCTCCCGGAACAGCCCGTCCACGATCGCCACGACCGGACCTCGCTCCGCCGCCCGGAGCAGCTCCTCCCGATCCCGATCGACCGCCAGCACCGGCTCCCCCTCGGGCAGACCTTCGAAGCTCGTCCGGACGTCAGACCCGAGGCGGAGCTGGAAGAGGTCGCGGTCCGAGGGGCGGACCGGCTCGCGGAGGATCACGATCCTCCCCTCTCCGGCGAACAGGTCTCCGAGGAGCGCCCGGGCCTGGGCGGCCCCGACGGTCACCAGGGGGAGAGCGGTAGGAGTCGCATGACCCTGGCGCTCGTGCCAGGCGCGGCGGAGGTCGGCCAGCCCTTCGACCGGCGAGTAGAGAAAGGCCCGGCTCCTGTCGGCATCGTCCAGGTCCGCCAGGACGGCCTCCATGGTGGGGAGGGGAACGGCACTGGCGCCAATACCATGGCCATCGGTGATCTGGCCGATGGTGGCGTTGAAGCGCTTGCCGCGGGCCTGGGCCGACTGGAGCGGCAGGAAGGCGGCGGGCTGCTCGACCCGCCGGCCCAGCGGGGAGAGCGCGGCCCAGAGGGCGGATTCCATCAGTCCCCCACCCTCTTCATCTTCTCCACGGCGGAGTCGAGCGTCTCCTTCGCCCTGGAGCTCTTCTGCCGGAGCTCCCCTTGCAGGCGCTCCAGGTCCGAATCCAGCTCGCGCCAGCCGCGGCGGACGTCCTCGTTGGCATCGCGGAAGGAGCGCGCCAGGGACTCGCGCATCCGGGCCACGTCCTCCGGCTCCAGGTTCTCCCGGCGCAGGCGCTCCCGCGCCCGCGCCAGCTCCTCGCGCCAGTCCGCGGGCGCGGGCTCTCCCACGGCAACCTCGGAGTCCAGGTCTTGGATCCGGCCGCCGGTGCGCTCGTAGGCCTTCCAGGACAGGAACAGCGCCGCCAGCGACACCAGCAGGGCCAGCCAGGCGATCCCTCCTCCTCCGCCGCTCTTCTTTTCCCATGCCATGCGTGGATCTTACCTTGCAGAGAGAGGAGGGACGCCATGGAAAACCTCTGGCAAGGGCTGAAGTGGGCGCTCGGCATCGGGCTGGAGCCCGGATCCTTCAACGTCTTCCAGGTCAGCCTGCGGGCGATCGTCGTCTACCTGGGCGGCCTGGCGATCCTGCGGGTGGGGGAAAACCGCTTCCTGGGCAAGTTCACGGCCTTCGACATCATCCTCGGCTTCGTCCTCGGCGGCATCCTGAGCCGCGCCATCAACGGCTCGGGCCCGCTCTTCCCCACGCTGGTCGCCACCGCCCTGCTCGTCGGTCTCCACTTCCTGCTGGCCCGGACCGCCTTTTACTCCCGCCGCTTCGGCCAGGTGGTCAAGGGGATGCCCGAGGTGCTGGTCAAGGACGGCGAGGTGCAGTGGCAGGGGATGCGCCGCAAGAGCCTGAGCGAGCGCGACCTGGAGGAGGCCCTCCGCCTCAAGGCCAGCCTGGAGAGCTGCGACCAGGTCAAGGAGGCCCGCTTCGAGCGCAACGGCGACATCAGCATCATCCGGATGAAATCCGAGCCCAAGGTGGTCGAGATCTCGGTCCGCGACGGGGTGCAGACGGTCCGGATCGAGATCGCCTCTTGAATACCTGCGCGCCTGCTACTAAAATATCTGTGCCCCCGGGCATGTTCCCCATCCCGGGGAGTAACCCCCAAGACCATCAAGGATGTAGGAGGAGGCCATGGCCACCACCGCGCAAGCAGAGACTTTGCAATTCCAGGCCGAGACGAAACAGCTTCTCGACCTGATGATCCATTCCCTGTACTCGAACAAGGAGATCTTCCTCCGCGAGCTGATCTCCAACGCCTCGGACGCCCTCGACCGGCTGCGGTTCGAGTCGCTGACCCGTCCCGAGCTGCTCGCTGGCGACGAGAAGATCGACGAGACGCTGGAGATCCGGCTGGAGGCGGACCGCGACAACCGGACGCTCACCATCTCGGACAACGGCATCGGCATGAGCCGCGACGAGGTGATCGCGAACATCGGCACGATCGCCAAGTCCGGCACCCGCGAGCTGGTCAAGCAGCTCAAGGAGAGCGGCTCTCAGAAGGAGATCCTGGAGTTCATCGGCCAGTTCGGCGTGGGCTTCTACTCCTCGTTCATGGTCTCCGAGCGGGTCGAGCTGATCACCCGCCGGGCCGGCGAGGAGACCGCCACCCGCTGGGAGTCGACCGGCGACGGCACCTACACGATCGAG
>JBJMGZ010000756.1:0-3748 GCA_045807605.1 Thermoanaerobaculia bacterium
GGACCTCGAAGCCGTCATCCGCGTCACCGTTGCGGGCTTCCTGAACGCCCATGGCGGTACCCTCCTCATCGGGGTTGCCGACGACGGCTCGATCATCGGGTTGGAGCCCGATTACGGAACGTTCAAGAAGCCGAACCGGGATGGTTTCGAGCTTTTCCTGACGGAGCTTCTGCTTGGCGCGTTGGGCAAGGACATGGCGACCTCGATCCGCACCACGTTCCATGAGGTAGATGGCAAGGACGTCTGCCGGATAACGGTCGCTGCCGGCCCGCACCCTGTCTTCATCAAGGAGGGCAACGACGAGGTCTTATACCTTCGGGCAGGCAATTCGACTCGTCGGCTTTCTACCCGAGAAGCGGTGCGATACTGCAAGACGCGTTGGCCGAGCTGACCATGGAAACCCGCTGGAGGACGCTGGTCCCGATGAGCAGCCGAGCGGCTGAGAACGGCACAAGCAGACTACGAGGTGCGCTATGGACAAAAAGAAGGCTGAGACGGTCGAGGTGGGAAGCGGCGACGTACTTGTGGATCTCGGCTTCGCGGACGCCGAGGAGCGGAAGCTGCGCGTGCAGCTCGCGATGCAGGTGAACGAGCTGACCGCCGCCCGCCGCCTGACTCAGACGCGTGCGGCACAGTTGTTCGGCATTCCGCAGCCGCACGTCTCCGAGCTCAAAAACTACAAGCTGAACCGGTTTTCCTCCGAACGGCTGCTGCGCTTCGTGACTCTCCTGGACCGCGACGTCGAGATTGTCATCCGGCCGAAAGCCAAGGGGCACGCGTCCGGGGTCGTGTCCGTGTCGGTCGCCTGAGGGCAAAGGCGGACAACCCGGCCCCCGCTACGCCGGCACGGCCAGCGCGAAGCTCTCGGCGGGGGCGGGCATGCCGCAGAAGTAGCCCTGGCCGGCGTCGAAGCCGAGCGCGCGGCAGGCTTCCAGGCAGGCTTTCGTCTCGATCCCCTCGGCCACGGTCACGATGCCGAGGTCGGCGGCGAGCTTGAGCATCGAGGAGACGACGGCGCGGCGGGCGGCCGGGGCACTGTCTATTCCCTGGATCATCGTGGTGTCGAACTTGATGACGTCCGGCGGAGCCTCGGCAAGTTCGGCGAGCCGCGAGGCTCCGGCGCCGAAGTCGTCGTAGGCGATCTGGACGCCGAGGTCGCGGAGCTGGGCGTAGAGGTTCCGCATGGCGCCGGGGTGGGAGACCGCCTTCTCGTGGATTTCCAGCGTGAGCTCCAGGCCGGGGGCCGCTGCCCGGATCTGCTCCAGCCCGCGGACGAGCTGCGCCGGCCGCTGCAGCTCCGCCGGATGGGTGTTGAGGAACAGCCCGGTGCCCGGCGGGAGGTGGAGACGGGCCTCCTCCAGGCCGCGGGACCGGAAGAGCTGGCTGAGATCGGCGGCGGCGCCGAGCCGGGAGGCGATCTCCAGCAGCTCGGCCGGGCTCGCCGGCAGACTGCCGTGACGGCCGCGCCCGAGCAGCTCGTAGGCGAGCCGCGGCGCGCCGCGCAGGCCGAAGATCGGCTGGAAGAGGACGTCGACCGCCCGTTCCCGCATCAGGCATGAGAAGCGCTGGGCCTGCTCGACGAAGCTCTGGGGCACCGACAGCGGCAGCTCGATCGTGGCGCCGTGCAGATCGGACAGCGACGGCGTGCGGCCGACCCGGAGCTCCAGGACGGCGAGGTGGACCACATCCCCCTCCACGATCTCCGTGGCCCACTCGATGCGGCGGCCGTTGACGAAGGTGCCGTTCTTGCTGCCGAGATCGCGCACCCAGAGCCTGCCCCCGTCCTCCAGGAACTCGGCGTGCTCCCAGGAGATCAGGGGGAAGGGGAGCACGAGCGCGAGGTCCCAGCGGCGGCCGGCGCGCAGGGGGAGCTGCTGAAGGGGGACCCGGCAGGTGTCCGAGCTGTCGGCCTGCCGGCTCTCCAGATACCAGAGCAGGGGCATCGTCATGATCGGCCTCCCTCGGCAATGCGCGGGAGCCGCACCGTCACCGTCGTGCCCGCTCCCGTCGAGCTGGCCACGGCGATCGTGCCTCCCAGGCCTTCGATGAGCTTCTTGGAAATGGACAGGCCGAGCCCCGAGCCCCCTTGCCGGCGGGTCTGCGGGTCCTCGGCCTGGGCGAACTTCTCGAACAGACGGCCGCGGAACTCCTCCGGGATCCCCGTGCCGTGGTCGCGCACCAGGATCTCCACGTGGCCGTCCTCGACGCGGCCGGCCAGCAGCACCTCGCGGCCGGCCGGCGAGAACTTGATGGCGTTCGACAGCAGGTTGTAGAGCACCTGCGCCAGCCGGTCCCGGTCGGTCACCAGGCAGGCGCCGGAGGCGTCGGTCTCCACCCGCAGGCTCACCTTGTAGAGGTCGGCGAACCCCTTGATGCCGCGCACCGACTCGTCCAGCAGGGGCCCGAGCCGCAGCGGGGCCATCTGGAAGCGCAGCGCTCCTTCCTCCAGGCGCTGGAGGTCGAGCAGGTCGTTGACCAGCAGGAGCAGCCGGCTGCCGTTGCGCTCGGCGATCTCCAGCAGCTCCTCGACGCGCTCCGGCTGCGCGGCGAGCCGGGTGCCGCGCAGCAGGCCGAGGGCGCCCAGCATGGAGGTGATCGGCGTGCGCAGCTCGTGGCTGACGGTGGCCAGGAAGTCCCGCTTGAGCCGCTCGACCCGCTCCTGCACCTGGCGCATCTCGGAGACGTCCTCGCAGAGAGTCACGAAGGCCCGCGGCCGGCCGTCCTCGTCGAGCACCGTGTCGGAGATCAGGCGCACCGGGAAGGTGCGGCCGTCGCGGGTGCGGTTGACCGACTCGCGGCGCCAGAAGGCCGGCACCTCGGGCCGCTCGGACGGGGAGGTGTCGTCCGGGCCGAAGATCCGCGACCTCTGGCCGACGAGCTCCTCCGGCTTGTACCCGTGCATGGCCGCGTCCGCGGGATTGACGTAGAGGATGGTGCCGGCCGGATCGGTGATCGTCACACCCAGGCTCATGCGCTGGATGGCGAGGTCGAGGAGCTGCAGCCGTTCGTGGAAGCGCGCGTTGGTCCGCTCGGTCCCCAGGAAGTCGAGGACGACCCCGGCGAGAAGGGTGAGGGCGGAGAGCGCCGTCTCCCCCCGGGCCGCGAGCGCGGCCTGGTCGAAGCGCGAGGTCGATGCCAGGGCCGCGAGCTGGGCTGCGCACTGCGGCACCAGGCTCACGAGCATGGCATGGGTCATCAGGCCGGGATCGCGGCGGTGGAGCCGCGCCACCGGGATCATGGCCACGAGGAGAAGGATCAGGATGGCGGCATCGCCGGAGCCCGCCCCGAGCAGAGGCTCCGGGAGACTGGCGAGGCCGAAGGCGGCGGCGAGCGCCGCGGCCAGGAAAAGCGCCGCGGCCAGAAAGACGGCCGCGGCTCCGAGCCTGCGCTCCCGCGACCCGCCGGCGGTCCGCTCCAGCCAGGGGCCGGCCCAGGCGAGCTGCAGCCCCGCGGCCAGGGTCAGCCGGCCTCCGAGCCAGGCAGCACCCATGCCCTGCCTGCTTTCCGGCACCAGGTCCGTCAGTGCCTGCCAGGTGGACAGGGTGCCGTGCAGGGCCAGGATTCCCGCTGTCGGCAGCAGCGCACAGAGGAGCAGGGCCGCGGCGCCGCCGCGAGTCGTCCACGAGACCCAGACGAACACGGAGATCAGGAGGGCGGAAAGGCCCGCGACCCACGGCAGCGCCAGGAGCAGGAAGCCGCGCAGGGAGCCGGGCACGGCGAAGAGGTCCGGGGCGAGAGCCTGGACGAG
>JBJMGZ010000757.1:0-2593 GCA_045807605.1 Thermoanaerobaculia bacterium
GCGGTGTCAACGCTCACGCACGCACGAAAGGCAGACCCGGTGGAAAGCAGCCGTTGGGGAACCTCGCCGTGCGGTCGCCAGCCCTGAGCCTCTCCGCCGCTTCCCGGAAGGCCGCAAGGAAGAGACCGTACGCCTTGCGCAGGGCCTCGCGGGCCGCCTTGGTCGCCGCGTGGAAACGCGGCGCCGGCGATTTCTTCGACTTGTTCGGGCAGGTGTGCGGGTGCTGGCGCAGGATGGCCGCCGCGCCGAGCGGCTCACGCCCCGTACGCTTGCGCTGCGCCGCGGCGTCGGCCTCGATCTCCTGAACCAGCCCCGCGATCAACTCGCGATACATCTCCGGGCTGAGGTGACGCCAGCAGGGGAGCTGCGAGAGCTCGCCGGTCTCTTCCGTTGCATGGCGCCGGGGCTCGAAGTCCTTTCCCCGCAGCTTGGACATGCGCTCGGCGTCGGGAACCCAGGCCAGGATGTGGTAGTGGTTTGAGGCGACAAAGAAGGCCGAGATCTCGACCGGGTGAAGCCGCTGGGCGCGGCCGAGGACGCCCAGCACGATTTCATTCATGAAGCCGTCGCCGAGCTTGGGCCGTTAGGCTTCTGGAGTACCCTCTCCGCCGTCGGCTTCGGTTCCCGCTGAGGGCATGGGCAGTTGCAGTCGCTGAGCGTCGGGGTGGTCTGGGACTCATGACTCGACCCAGGAGGGGCAACCCGTCATTTCCTGAACGGATGGCGCTCGATACTCGGCATTTGCAAGAAGTGGCGATCGAAGGCGAAGACGGCGGAAATCTTCTCGCGGCGAGCCGAGGCCAGAACTGCACAATCCTTATAGGACCACTCTTTGTCCGTGAAGCGCTGGAAGACGGCCCATGTGTCGCGCTCTCCCTCGTCGCCGACCGTCAGCCAGGCATAGGCCGAATTCTGGCGGAGCTCCCGGCCGACCCGAACGGCCACTTCCGGGCCCAGGCGTGCCTTGAGGAGGGTCATGGTCTCCGCGAACACGACGTCAAGCAGGACGAAAATCCCTTCCTGATCCAGCCACTCCCGGACGAAGCGCTTCGCGGCTTCATGGTGAATGTCGGTGCGGGTCACGAAAGCGAAGATCGCCCCGGTGCCGATCAGGATCCGTGGCGTCCCCATCGGCAGTTTCCCCGACCTACTCGCGGCTCCGTAGGGGGCAAAGAAAACGCCGTCGGAGGCGGGCCCCACCCTGCCCCCGACGGCCGCTCCCGAGACCGATGGCACGATCCAGAAGTAAACAGATCCTACCATGAATTTCCCGGGGGGCCGTCCCCGGCCCCCCGGCTTTTTCTCAGGCAACCGATCGGGGGAACCGGATTCCCCGCTGCCCGTTCTAATTCCCCAGAGGCGCCTCTCCACAACGGATTCCATCCAGGAGGTGGAGAGATGAATGTTTCCCAGAAGACCGCCGTCCGTAGCGAAATCAACGTCACTCCCCTGGTCGACGTCTGCCTCGTGCTGCTGATCATCTTCATGGTGGTCACGCCGTTGCTCTACAAGCAGGTCGACGTCCAGCTCCCGAAGACGCCCGGACCGGGGCCGCTCCCGCAGGCAGAGAGGCTGATCAAGGTGGCGATCCTGGAGAGCGGCATGATCCGCGTGAACGGGCTGCCCGTGCCGCGCGAGCATCTCGCGGGCACCCTGACCGAGATGTTTCAGCCGGACCGCCCGGTCGTAGTGGAAGGCGACCGGCGCCTCTCCTACGGCGAGGTCCACGGCATCCTGGAGCTCATCCAGAAGGCCGGCTTCCGCCAGGTGGGGCTGGTGGCGGAGAGGGACGGCTAGATCCAGGCTTGACGCCCTCCTCTCCCGGCCCTACGCTCATCCGATGACGAGCGAGCGCTCCGATCCGGCGTCCGATCCTCCCGCCGACACGCTTCTGGTGGAGGCCAGCCCGGAGGACGTCATGCGCACCTGCCCGAACTGCGGCCGGCGGCTGGAGGAGTGCCGGTGCAAGCTCTTCTGCCCCGAACCGCGCTGCGGCTTCTATCTCTCCTGCGCGGATTACTACTGAGGAGACAGATCATGAACGCGAGGCGGATTCTATGGGCCGTGCTATGTGGAGTGTTGGCGCTGGGCGGCCCGGCCGTGGCGCAGGGGCTGGGCGACGGCAGGGGCATCGATCATGTCGCCGCGCTCGTGCGGCTGGAGAACTTCGACGCGGCGGCGGACGTCTGGACCGGGCAGCTCGGGTTCTCGGCAACGCCGGCCCTGCTCTCTCCCCTGGGGGCCAAGAACCGGCTGATCTGGTTCGGCGACCAGAGCTATCTGGAGATCGTGGCGTTCACCGAGCTGAACGAGCTCACGGCGCCGTTCCTGGCCTTTCTGGAGGACCATGAAGGGGCCAAGTTCTATGGCACCGAGGTGGTGGACGCCGCCCAGGCGATGACGTTCCTGACCGGCGCCGGCTATGCGAACGTCGGGCCGATTCCGGCGCCGCCGCTCACGATCGAGTCGACTGGCGAGGTCGTGGGCTTGAGCCCTCTCTGGCGCTCGATCATCCTTCTCGGTCCGGTCGCTCCCGACAACTCGAACTTCCTCCTGGACTATGACGAGGCCCAGGTGCAACAGATGTTCACGG
>JBJMGZ010000758.1:0-3050 GCA_045807605.1 Thermoanaerobaculia bacterium
GATGTGTGTAACGGTATGGGTTGAAACCCAAGGCTTTATGCCTGCGCCCCCGTTGGGGGCTTCCCGGACCGGCTCCTTGCGGCCGTCGGTGAGACACCCGCGGATTTCCAGCGCCAGGTCAGAGAGGATCTTCTCGGCCCGGGACCTCCCGTGATCGGCGAGCGGCTTCGCATCTTCGGCCCGCCCTGGATCTCGGCGAGCCACTCCACCGCCTGCCAGGGGCAGTGACGCACGAACAGCGGGATCACCCGCAGCCCGTCGTCCGCCCGACGCTTCAGGAGATGGGGAACCTCCGTCCCCTTGATGAATCCGGAGGTGAGGAAGTCCTTCGAGATGAGCAGCACGGCCACGGCCGCGCGGTCCATGGCCCTGTGGATCTCTGAAAGCCAGGCGTCCCCTTGGCGATCCGCCGCCGCGAGCCTCCAAACCCGCCGGTCGAGCCTCCGGACCCGCGGGTTTTGCGACAGAACCCGCGGGTTTTGCGATCCAACCCCCGGGTTTCGCGACGCGACCCGCGGGTCTTGTGACGCAACCCGCCGGTTTTGCGTCCCGACCCGGGGGTTGAGCCTCGGAACCCGCGGGTGTCGCGTCTCGACCCGCGGGTCCGGTGTGCAAACCGCCGGGTCCGGGCTTCCGACCCGCGGGTTTTCCGCCTCGACCCGCGGGTTGCGCCGGCCGGCTCGCCGGTCGAACGGCCCCGGCCGCGGGTCCAGAGGCTCCGGCCGGCTCGCAGACGGCCGGGGAGAGGGGGGTTGGACCCCATCCGCCTTGTGCTATGCTCACTGCCCCGTCTCCGGCCGGCTAAGACATGGTTTTCTTCAACTACAGCACAATGCAGATGGCCGCCAAGGTCGTGTACTACGGCCCCGGTCTGTGCGGCAAGACCACGAACCTCCATTTCATCTACGGGCACACCACGTCCGACTCGCGCGGCGAGATGGTCTCCCTGGAGACCGAGACCGACCGGACCCTGTTCTTCGACCTGCTCCCGATCGACGTCGGCTCGATCGCCGGCTTCAACACCCGCATCCAGCTCTACACGGTCCCGGGCCAGGTCTTCTACAACACCACCCGCAAGCTCGTGCTCAAGGGGGTGGACGGCATCGTCTTCGTCGCCGACTCCCAGCGCCCGATGCTGCAGGCCAATGCCGAGGCCTTCCGCAACCTGGAAGAGAACCTCGCCGAGATGGGGCTGTCGGCCGACACCCTCCCCCTCGTCCTCCAGTACAACAAGCGCGACCTGCCCGACATCCTCTCCATCGAGGAGCTGAACGAGGCCCTGAACCGCGGCAGTTGGCCCCACGTCGAGGCGTGCGCGGTCTCCGGGGTGGGCGTGTTCGAGACGCTCAAGGAGATCTCCCGGGTCACGCTGCTGTCGCTCAAGAAGCGGCTCTCCCGGCCGGAGACGCAGGCCGCGCCGCCCAGGCCGCCGGCGCCGCCCCGCCCGCCGGTCCAGTTGCCGCAGCCCGCGGCGGCCCCGGCCTCGGCAATATCCGCCCCGAGCCAGGCTCGCCCGGTCTCCGCGGCCCATCCGGTCGCGGCGCCTCCGCCTCCTCCCGGTCCCCCGGTCCTGCCACGGCCCCGATCAGCCGAACCATCCGCCGCGCACCCGGTGGTCCCCGCTCCGGCTCCGACGCATCCACCGGCGGCTCCTCCCTCGGCCGCTCCGCCCCGGCTGACCACTCCGGCCGCGCCGCCGCCGCCGCCCGTACCGCCGAAACCGGCGGCCCGGAAGGGCTCCCTCGACGTGCTCGGCGAGCTCGAGAAGCTGCGCCAGCAGACCAAGGCGCCAGCGCCGGTTCCGGCGGCCGCTCCGGCCAAGCCGGCGGGCACCAACGGCCGGCACGAGCTCTCCCGCAATATCGAGATGAGCCTCAAGCGCTCCGACTTCCAGCGCGCGAAGCGGGTCCTGATCAGCTTCCAGGTCGAGGACGATCAGAACCGGGTCATGGACTCCGTGCGCGACCTGCCGGTGGAGATCAAGGACGCGGCCAGCCTCGAGAAGCTCCTGCTCCGCCTCAACATCGCGTTGAACGCCAAGGAATAGCCGCGATGCCGGCCCTTGGGTCCAAACCGGGTATCCAGCGATGAGGTGCCCCTTCTGCTCCGAAAACCGCGACCGGGTCGTGGACTCGCGCGAGAGCCGCGACGGCGTGACCATCCGCCGCCGCCGCGAATGCCTGAGCTGCGGCCGGCGCTTCACGTCCTACGAGCAGATCGAGGACATCCCCTACATGGTCATCAAGCACGACGGCACCCGCGAGGAGTTCAGCCGCAAGAAGCTCCTCGGCGGGCTGCTCAAGGCGTGCGAGAAGCGGGCGATCCCCATGCGCAGGCTCGAAGGCATCGTCGACGAGGCCGAGAGCATGCTCCACGACCGCGAGGACCGCGAGATCTCCACCCAGGAGATCGGCGCCTTCGTCATGGAAAAGCTGCGCGAGCTCGACCAGGTGGCCTACGTGCGCTTCGCCTCCGTCTATCGCCGCTTCGAGGACATCGACGCGTTCATGGACGTGCTCACGACCCTGATCCAGCCCACTCACCCCAATCCCAAAAAAGAGGCCTGATCCATGGGCGGAAGGTATGCCTCCCTGTTCTTTCTCTCGCGCTTCCAGGCCGAGGTCGACCGCCTCTTCCAGGAGGCCGTCAAGCTCAGCGAAGGCAGCCTCCCGGCCGGCGGCGAATGGCAGCCGTCCGTCGACGTGGTCGAGGACCCGGCCTCGGTGATGATCCTCGCCGAGCTGCCCGGCCTTTCCGCGTCCGACCTGCAGGTCACCGTGCGCGGCACGCTCGTGACCCTCTCCGGCACCAAGTCGACTCCGCGCCCCGGAGCCCAGCGGATCAAGTTCCATTGCATGGAGCGCGGGCACGGCCGCTTCTTCCGTGAAATCCATCTGTTCTCGCCGGTCAATACACATCAGGGGACCGCGCGCCTGGCCGACGGCCTCCTCACGATCGAGTTTCCGAAGATCCAGGACAAGCGCCAAGAGGCTCGCGTATTGCATATCCAGGAGGTCGAAGGGACCAGCGAAGGAACCGTGGAATGAACA
>JBJMGZ010000759.1:0-4579 GCA_045807605.1 Thermoanaerobaculia bacterium
GCCGCCGAGCCCTTTTTCCGCACGGAGAACGCCCTGTTCGCGGGCTTCGTCCCGACCTTTCTCGCGGCGCTCGGCCTCTGGAAGAGAAGACCGGATCCCTGGGAGCGGGGGCTGCTGCTCTCCGGCCTGGCCTGTTTCGCCCTGGCGCATCCGATCGTCTACGTGCCGATGATGCACGTGCTCCCCGGCCTCTCCGGCATGCGGGTGCCGGCCCGCTTCGCGGCGTTCGTGTCGCTCGCGGTCGTCCACCTCGCCGCGAAGGGGACGGACCGCCTGCTCGCGCGGAGGAAGTTTGTGCTCGTCGGCGCGCTCGCCCTGGTCCTGTTCGCCGAGCTGACCCCGCGGCCCGTGCATTGGGCGCGCCTGGAGCGGGAGGAGGACTTCCCCGAGGTCTACTCCTGGATCGCGAAGCAGGACGACGTCAAGGCGGTCCTCGAGCTGCCCGTGCGGCCGAACAACTCGGAGATCGTCTACATGTACTACTCGACCCGGCACTGGAAGCCGATCGCGAACGGCTACAGCGGGTACCGTCCGGAGAGCCACCGGCGGATCACCGAGAGCATGCGCTTCCTGCCGGACGAGCCGGGTCTCGACCTGCTTTCCAGCCTGGGAATTACGCACTTGGTGGTCCACACGCGGGCGTTGAAGAAGCCAGGGATGCTTCCGAAGTGGGAGCGGGACTTCGTGGGCAGAAGGGTGGAGCCGGTGGCGATGTTCGGGGAGGCGCGGGTCTATCGGCTACTGAGCTCCAGCAACCCGAACCGCGCCGGCTTGTGGAAGTCGGCGGGGGTCGTGAGGGTCGGGGACCAGCAGGTGAATTCGGGAGCGCCGTCGCGCGGGCGCTCCACGCGGTAGAAGTTGGCCCGCCAGAGGCGCGGCGGTTCTGGAGCTTCCCACGGAATCGAGAGCTCCGCCCACCAATCCTGCCTTTCCGTTCCGCGCCCGGTTTGCCAGCGCAGGCCGGGGCAGTCCCAGGAGAGGTCCGCGGTCAGGTCCGCCCGCAGCCCGGTGGGGTTGTGGATGATGGCATCGAAGAGGGTGCCGAGCGGGCTCACCTCGATCTCCACGTAGCGCGCCGGGTCCTCCTCCCCCGGTGCCAGGAAGACCTCCACCACCTCCTCCTGCCAGAGCGGATCGTCCCGCTTGTGGAACGTCCCCCACGCATCCCGGTCCTCGCAGTCGAAGCGGACGTGGAGGGCCTCGTCGTCCCAGCAGAGCCGGACCGCCGTGGCCTGCTTGGGCGCGCCGCTGCCGTCCGCGAGGACGAGAAGCTCCGAAGGAATCTCTTCCCAGGGGCGCTCCGAACGGCGACACCGGGGCACGGTCCAGAGGGGGATGCTCATCGCCATATACGGTAGACTGCCGCCCGTCCATGGGGAAGCCATTTCTCACCGATGAGGCGAAGCGGGCGCTCACCGAGGCGGTGCGCGAGGTGGAGGCTTCCACCAGCGCCGAGCTGATGGTGGCGGTCCGATCCCGCTCGGGCTCCTACCTCCATGCGGACCTGATCGCCGGCATCGTGGTGGGCCTGGCCGCCCTGACCTTCCTGCTTTTCTCCCACTGGCCGTTCGGGCTCCTCTGGTTCGTGATCGACCCGGTCGTCGCAGGGCTCCTCGGAGGGCTCGCGGCGTCGCGTTTCCCGGGGCTCCGCCGGGTTTTGACCCGTCCCGGAGCCCGCCGCCGTCTCGCCGAGACCGCGGCCCGCTGCCTGTTCCTGGAGAAGCGCGTCCACGGGACAACCGGCCGCACCGGCTTCCTCCTCTACGTCTCCGTGCTGGAGCGGGAGGCGGTGGTGGTGACCGACCTCGGCCTCGAGGCCCTGGCCGCGACCGGATCGTGGCAGCGGGCCATCGGCGCCATCGAGGCCGGAGTGCGCCAGGGGGAGGACGGCGTCCGGATCGCGGAGAGGGTGCGCGCTCTCGCGGACATCTGCGGCCCGGCTCTGCCCCGGGCTGCTGACGACGTGGACGAGCTGGCCAACGAGGTGTGCGAGTGAGGCGCCGGAGAATTCCCTCTCCTCCAGCGTGGGGGAGAGGGCTAGGGAGAGGGGGAACGGGAACAATCCTGGTGATCGCGGTCCTGCTCCTCGTTCCCGCTCTGGCGATCGCCCGTCCGGGTGGCGGCGAGGGCTACTCCGGCGGGGGTGACGGTGGCGGCGGGGGCGATGGCGCGGGCGAGCTGGTCTTCTTCCTGCTCCGGCTGTGGTTCGAGTTCGTCATCCACTACCCGGCGATCGGCGTCCCCATGACGATCGCGGGCATCATCGTGTTCCTGGTCTGGAAGAAACGGCGGGGCAAGGCGGGCTCCCAGAACTGGGACCTCACGCCGCAGCATGTGGCGCCGCCGGCGCGCCCGCGCTCGTTCGACCTGGACGCCATCCGGCAGACCGATCCGCAGTTCTCGGTCGTCCTGTTCGAGGACTTCGCCTACGCGCTCTACGCTCGGGCGCACCAGGCGCGGACCGACCGCCGGGCGCTGGACGGGCTCGCGCCCTACCTGAGCGCGGCGGCCCGCGATCATCTCCAGCAGCGACCCCCTGTTGGAGCGCCGGTGACGAGCGCGGTGGTCGGAGCCATGCGCGTCCTGCACCTCGCCTTCCCCCAGGGCTGGATCCAGATGGGGCTGGAATTCGAAGCGAATCTCACGGTAGGAGAGGGCGGGCAGTACGTGCGGGAGCGCTGGACCCTGGTGCGGAGCGCCACGGCGCGGAGCAAGCCGCCGGAGCCGGTGAAGAGCTTCAAATGCCCGAACTGCGGCGCGCCCTTCGATCCGGCTGGAGCCGCCGCGGGGGACCGCTGCGGCTTCTGCGGCGAGGTGGTCTCCGGCGGCCGGTTCGACTGGAGCGTGCAGACCATCGAGCTGCTCAAGGTCGAGGCGCGTCCGCCGGCCCTGGTGAGCACGGTGCAGGAGGTGGGGACCGACTGGCCGACCGTCTACCATCCCCAGGTCCAGCCCCGCCGCGCCGAGCTGCTGCGGGACGACCCCGCGAGCACGGACGACGCCCTGGGCGCGCGCCTGCGCCTGATCTACGAGCAGCTCAACGCCGCCTGGACGTCGCTCGACCTCCGGCCCGCCCGCCCGTTCGTCTCGGACGGCCTCTTCGACTATCTCCAGTACTGGATCGCGGCCTATCAGAAGCAGGGGCTGCGCAACGTCCTCGAAGGGATGAAGATGACCGAGTGGACGATCGCGAAGGTCGTGCGCGACGCCCACTACGACTCGATCACCTTCCGCATCTGGGGGACCGGCCGGGACTACACGGTGAGGCAGTCGGACGGCGGCGTGGTCTCGGGCAATCCGAAGAAGGACCGTCTCTACTCCGAGTACTGGACCCTGATCCGCGCCGCGGGAGTCCACGCCGCGCCGCGGGCCGACCGGAGCTGTCCCAACTGCGGCGCCTCCGTCGATCAGGTCAACATGGCCGGAGAGTGCGGCCACTGCGGAGCCAAGATCACCCGCGGCGACTTCGACTGGGTGCTCTCGAAGATCGAGCAGGACGACTCGTATTCGGGGTGAACCGCGTCGCTCCATGCGAACCACTCTGGCTATCGACGATGACGTGCTCGAAGCGGCTCGCAGTCTGTCGGAGGCTGCCGGGAAGACGCCGCGTGCGCGCCGCCCGCGCCAGGTAGCAGCCGCTACCCTCGGCGATGGGCCTCGGCCGCTCCGCGTACGCGATGTTGCTCAAGGAACTTTTTAGGGAAAGTAGCGGTAGAACTCACGTCTGTCCAGGACGCGGACCATTTCAACGACCGGCCCGGCGATCTCGATCCCGACGCGGTAGCTCCCGATACGGATGCGATATCGGTGCGGATGACCCTGCATCGCCTTGACGCCCGGGATCTCTTTCAGCTCCCCTGCAGAGGGAAGGGTCTCGAACGAGAGGGTGTGGATCCTCTCGTAGACCGGGAGCTTCTTGAGTTTCTTGAGGTCGCGGAGAAAGGATTCGCGGTAGCGGACTTCCACCCCGTCAATCCTTGAGAAGATCGAGCGCCTCGTCGCGACTCAACAAGGGGGTCTGACGACCTTCATCCATCGCCTTGCCAAGGCAGTAGTCTTCAACCGCTTCTGTCAATTCCTCGACGCTTGCCCCCTCATGTGGAAGCAGGCGCCGCCAAAGCTCGATCGGCAGGACGACGGCCCGTGGGTTTCCGTCCTGGTCGGTCAGATACTCGATTCCGGTCATATTCGTCCCTTGAGGATGGTAGCACACAGAGTCAGGAGCAGCACGCAGGGTTCATGCGGCGGCCAGGTGATCGAGGAGCGCCCGCAGGGGTACCACGGTCACTCCTTTCCGAAGCGGATACGGCTCCGCCACCGGGGCGACGACCCAGGCTTCGTCGATGCCCAGGTCTTCGAGGGCGCTCCAGAAGCCGCGCGAGACCGTGGGGGCCATGGAGGCCTTGCACTCGACGGCGATGCGGCGCCGGCCCCGCTCCAGGACGAGGTCGAGCTTGCCGCACTGGCGCGGCCCCAGGACCGCCACCACGGGGAAGTCCGCGAGCCGCGCCTCGATCTGTCCCTGGATCTTGCGTGGAACGTAACCCTGCATTTTGAAAGTCTAGCTTTCAATTTGCAT
>JBJMGZ010000760.1:0-2931 GCA_045807605.1 Thermoanaerobaculia bacterium
CCCGGGCGGGCGCTCGTCCGTACACAGCTCCGGACAGGAAAGCCGCAGCCATCTTCGAGAGGGAAATGCCATGAAGAGATCGCTTCTCTGCCTCCTTGCGTTCGCCCTGGCCCTGGCGCCGGCCGCGGCCCACGAAGGCCCCCATGGTCCGCGCAACTACCGCGCCCAGGAACAGCAGAAGCCCCCCGAGGCCAAGCCGCCCGAGGAGCGCCAGAAGGACGAGCAGAAGGAGGAGGAGGAGCTCCAGGAGAAGCAGAAGCGCGAGCAGGAGCCCGAGGAGAACGCCTCCGAGCTCCAGAAGGAGCAGAAGGAGGGCGGCGCGCCGCCCCCGGGCGAGATCGCCACCAAGGAGGGGGACGGGGAGAAGGAGAAGAAGGAGGAGAAGTGGGACGTCAACAACCCGGCCATGGGACCGTCGAAAGAGGTCCAGCTCGACGTCACCGAGGGCACCTGGATGAGCCTCGACGTCAGCCCCGATGGCAAGGAGGTGGCCTTCGACCTCCTGGGCGATCTCTACACGGTCCCGATCGGCGGCGGCGAGGCCCGCGCCCTCACCAACGACGTGGCCTGGCAGATGCAGCCGCGCTACAGCCCCGACGGCAAGCACATCGCCTTCACCAGCGACCAGGGCGGCGGCGACAACATCTGGATCGTCGACCGCGACGGCAAGAACCCCAAGCAGGTCACCAAGGAGTCCTTCCGCCTGCTCAACAGCCCGGCCTGGGAGCCCTCCGGCGAGTACATCGTGGCGCGCAAGCACTTCACGGCCCAGCGCTCGCTCGGCGCCGGCGAGATGTGGCTCTATCACCGCAGCGGCGGCGGCGGCCTCCAGATGACCAAGAAGCCCAACGATCAGAAGGACGCGGGCGAGCCCGTCTTCTCCCCCGACGGCCGCTATCTCTACTACAGCCAGGACGCCACCCCCGGCCCGATCTTCGAGTACAACAAAGACCCCAACACCCAGATCTTCGTCATCCAGCGCCTCGACCGCCAGACCGGCGAGACCGAGCGCTTCGTGGTGGGCCCCGGCGGCTCCATCCGGCCGACCCCGTCGCCGGACGGCAAGCTCCTCGCCTTCATCCGCCGCGTGCGCGGCAAGAGCGTCATCCATCTCCAGGACCTGCGCTCGGGCGAGGAGTGGCCGATCTACGACGGGCTCGACCGCGACATGCAGGAGACCTGGTCGATCCACGGCGTCTACCCCTCCATGGCTTGGCTCCCCGACTCCAGGTCTCTCGTCTTCTGGGCCGGCGGCAGGATCCATCGCATCGACGCGGGCAGCAAGAAGGTCACGGACATCCCGTTCCATGTGAAGGCCACGAGGAAGGTCTATGACGCCGTGCGCTTCCCGGTCGAAGTGGCGCCCGACCAGTTCCCCACCCGCATGCTGCGCTGGACCCAGGTCTCGCCCAAGGGGGACCGCGCCGTCTTCCAGGCCCTGGGCCACCTCTACGTCCGCAACCTGCCGGACGGCACGCCCAGGCGCCTGACGAAGCAGGACGACCATTTCGAAAACTTCCCCTCCTTCTCGCGCGACGGCAAGTGGATCGTCTACACCACCTGGGACGACGAGAAGCTGAGCACCGTGCGGGTCGTCTCCGCGGACGGCGGCCAGGGGCGGATCGTGGTTGGAGATCCCGGCCACTACGTGGAGCCGGCCTTCTCGCCGGACGGCAAGACCATCGTCTTCCGCCGGGCCGAGGGCGGCTTCCTGCGCACGCCGGTCTGGTCGCGGGAGGTCGGCATCTACAAGGTCGCGGCCTCCGGGGGTACTGGAGCCAAGCCGGAGCTGGTCACGGAGCAGGGGTTCACCCCCCACTTCGGCGCCGGGAACGACCGCCTGTTCGTGGTGCGGCCGGGCGAGAAGACCGAGCTCGTATCGATCGGCCTGGACGGCAAGGACGAGCGCGTTCATCTCAGCAGCGAGAACGCCCTGGAGATGCGGGTCTCGAACGACGGCCGCTGGATCGCCTTCGTGGACCACTTCAACGCCTACGTGGCCCCGTTCGTGATCACCGGGCAGCCGATCGAGCTCGGTCCGGAGACCTCCGCGATCCCGGTGACCAAGGTCACCCGCGAGGCCGGCACGTACCTCCACTGGTCCGGCGACTCGAAGCAGCTCCACTGGACGCTCGGCCCCGAGCTGTTCACTCTCGACCTCAAGAACGCCTTCACCTTCCTCGAAGGCGCGCCCGAGAAGCTGCCCGATCCGCAAGCGAGCGGCCTCGACATCGGCTTCCAGGCCAAGGCCGACAAGCCGACCGGCACGGTCGCCGTGGTCGGAGCCCGCATCGTCACCATGAAGGGCGAGGAGGTGATCGAGGACGGCACGGTGGTGGTCGAGGGCAACCGCATCCGCGCGGTCGGCCCGCGCGGCCAGGTCCCGGTGCCGAAAGACGCCAACGTCGTGGACGGCAAGGGCAAGACCGTGATCCCCGGCCTGGTGGACGTGCACTGGCACGGCGGCTTCGGCAACGACGACATCATCCCCGAGGAGAACTGGAACACCTATGCCACCCTGGCGTTCGGGGTAACCACGCTGCACGACCCCTCGAACGACACCGCCACGGTGTTCTCGGCGGCCGAGATGCAGCGCGCCGGGATGATCGTCTCGCCGCGCATCTTCTCGACCGGTACGATCCTCTACGGCGCCACCATCCCGGTCACGGCCAAGGTGGACAGCCTGGAGGACGCCCGCGGCCACATCCGGCGCATGAAGGCGGTCGGGGCGATCAGCGTCAAGAGCTACAACCAGCCGCGGCGCGACCAGCGGCAGCAGATCCTGGCCGCGGCGCGCGAGCTGGGCATCATGGTGGTGCCCGAGGGCGGCTCGCTCTTCGAGCACAACATGACCATGGTCGTGGACGGCCACACCGGCGTCGAGCACTCGATCCCGGTGGCGAAGATCTACGAGGACGTCAAGCAGCTCTG
>JBJMGZ010000761.1:0-3787 GCA_045807605.1 Thermoanaerobaculia bacterium
GTCCGGGTCTCTGCCCGAACCGTCCGGGCGCTTGCCCGAGACGCTCGGGCGTTTACCCGAGACGCAAATACTCGTACCCGAGACGTCCGGGCATCTGCTCGAGCCATCCGGGAAGCTGCCCGAGCCGTCCGGGCGATCGCCCGAGGCGCTCGGGTCGGTGCCCGAGGCCCTCGGGGGCTTGCCCGAGACGCTCGGGCGTCTGCCCGAGGCTCTCGGGCGCTTGCCCGGACGGTTGGGCAGCTGCCCGAGAAGCTCGGGTGCTTGCCCGAGAGGCTGGGGTGGCTGCCCGGACGGCTCGGGCGCCTGCCCGAGACCCTCGGGTGCGCGCCCGGGACACTCGGGTGGCTGCCCGGGACGCTGGGGTGGCTGCCCGAGGCTCTCGGGCTACAGCGCCTGGATCATCCCCACGATCCCGGCACGGATCAGGGCCACGGAGATCGCGGCGAGGAACAGGCTCGAAACCTTGCCGACCGCCTGGCTCACGGCGCTGCCCATGACCCTGCCCAGCCAGGGGCTGAACACCAGGACCAGGAAGACGATCAGCATGTTGAGCACGAGCGAGGTGAGCGTCGGCAGGTAGCCGAAGGCCTCGCGCGACACCAGCACCGAGGTGATGGCCGCGGGGCCGATGATGAGCGGGATGCCGAGCGGCACCACCCCCACGGACGCTCCCTCCTCCTCCATCCCCTCCCCCCGCGGGTCGCGCCGCCGGAAGTCGCCGAAGATCAGGTTCGAGGTGCTGAGCACCAGCAGGATCAGCCCGCCGCCGACCCGCAGGTCGTTCACCGTGATCCCGAGGAGTGAGAAGATGAGCTGCCCGGCGAAGAGGACCAGGACGGCCACGAGCGAGGCCGTGATCACCGCCTGCAACGTCAGCCGGCGGCGCTGCGGGGCGGTCATGCCCTCGGTGACCGCCAGGTAGATGGGGATCACGCCGAGCGCGTTGATCGCCACAAAGAGCGGCAGGAAGCTTTCGATGTAGGGGTTCATGGGCTGGCCGCGGGAAGCATATACCCGTGCCCCCTCTCCCCAGCCCTCTCCCACGAGGGGAGAGGGAGCCCCTCCCGATGTCCTTGTCGTCCTTGCTGTCCCTGGTGTCCCTTTGGTCCTTTTACTGGCCCGAGCCCGAAGGCGGCGGCACCTGCAGAGGCACGTCCTGGCCCGCCACCTGGATCAGGTTCACGACCTGCCGGACGCCCTGGGTGCCGCGGGCGAGGTGCTCGGCCTGGGAGCGCTGGTCCGCGGAGGAGACCTTGCCGTTCAGGGCCACCCGGCCGTCGACCGTGTCCACGTCGATCTGGAAGGCCTTGATCTCCGGGTCCGCGATCAGCCTGGCCTTGATGCGGGCGGTGATGGATGCGTCGTCCAGGACCGGCCCGACCTCGGTCTCGACCTTCTCGGCGCCGCGCTCGACCGCCGCCCCGACCTGCCTGGCCCCTTCGGCCACCTGCTCCGCGCCCTGGGCCATCTGATCTCCGGCGCGGTCGAGCTGCTTGCCGGCCTGGTCGAGCCCGCGCCCGACGTCCTTCCCGGCCTGGTCGAGCTCGCGCTGGACTTCGTCGCCGTCGACATGGACATGGGTCTTGCCCTGGGCGTCCTTTTCGGTCTCCACGGCTTCGCGGCGGTCGTGATCGCAGCCGGTCAGGAGGCCGCTCCCAAGGGCCAGCCAGAGCGCTATCGCCAGAGGAAAGGTCTTGGTCTTCATGGCTTGGTCTTCCTAATCGTCTCCGTTCGGAGGAAAAAAGGGGGGAGGCGCGGCTGATCCAAAGAGTCAGAACGCCTCCCCGTTCAGGGAGGGCCGCGAAAGCCTGTCGAGGCTCGCGTTG
The DNA here is from genome assembly GCA_045807605.1 of Thermoanaerobaculia bacterium. Lineage (GTDB taxonomy): Bacteria > Acidobacteriota > Thermoanaerobaculia > Multivoradales > UBA5704 > DATMER01. The sequence continues at coordinate 1,827 of JBJMGZ010000761.1, forward strand.
GGCCAGCGCCCGAAGCGCCATCCCTCCGAAATTGCAGCTTCTATGCCACGGAGAAAGCCCGGCGGCGTCCCGGAAATCCGATCGAGCCGGTGAAAGATTTACACCGCGGCGGGCAACCTTTCGACGCCGCTGTAGACGTTGAAGCGGTCGCCGCGGAGGAAGCCGACCAGGGTGATCCCGAAGCGGTTGGCCAGCTCGACCGCGAGGCTGCTCGGCGCGGAGACCGCGCAGATCACCGGCACTCCGGCCATCAGGCACTTCTGGAGGATCTCGTAGCTCGACCGGCCGCTCACCAGGACGATGCGGCCGTGGAGGGGGAGCAGGCCCTGCAGGAACGCCCAGCCGAAGAGCTTGTCGAGGGCGTTGTGCCGGCCCACGTCCTCGCGCAGCGCGATCAGGCGGCCCGCGGCGTCGAAGAGCCCGGCCGCGTGCAGGCCGCCGGTGGCCTCGAAGATCCCCTGGGCCTCCCGGAGACGGTCCGGGAGCCCGGAGAGCACGGCCGGGTCCACCTCGGGGCCGGGCGGCAGGCGGCCGGGCGCACGGAGCTGGAGCGCTTGAAGGCCGGCCTTGCCGCACACCCCGCAGGCGCTGCTGGAGAAGAAATGGCGCTCCAGGCTCGGCAGGTCGGCAGCCGGCGCCTCTGTCAGCTCCACCTCCACGACGTTGGGCTCGGGGGCGTCGCCGGACTCGATCGGGCGGCGGAAGCCGGCGATGAGCTCGCGGCGGTCGATCACCCCCTCGGCGAACAGGAAGCCGGCAGCCAGCTCCTCGTCGTTGCCGGGAGTGCGCATGGTCACGGCCACGGTGCGCTCGCCGCCGTCCCAGGCGAGCCGGATCTCCAGCGGCTCCTCGGTGGCGACCTGGTCGGCCCGGGCCTCGGCATGGCCGCCCTGGACCTTCCAGGTCCTGGTCGCTGTGGTGCCGCCGCGCATGCCTGCTAGCTTCTCACAAGAGGGGAAACGCGGTGAGGGAGACGCCCCACGGGGCGTCTCTACAGGAGCAGGCAACCCGGCGCGCATTGCCCGGCCCACGTCGATACACCCCCAATGTAGAGACGCCCCGTGGGGCGTCTCTTTCGCGGCACATATTTTGCGTTGTCTGCCCCCGGGAGGTCTTATGGCGCGATCAATCTGGAAAGGGAGCATCACCTTCGGACTGGTGAACATCCCCGTGGGGCTCTACTCCGCGGAAAAGCGCGAGGAAACGGTCAGCTTCCATCTGCTCGACCGCCGCAACATGGCCCGGGTCAAGTACAAGCGGGTCAACGAGGAGACCGGCCGCGAGGTGCCCTGGGACGAGACCGTCCGCGGCTACGAGATCGAGGGCGGCAAGCACGTCGTGCTCTCCGACGAGGACCTCCAGCGCGCCGCTCCCGAGAAGACCCAGACGGTCGACATCCTCGACTTCGTCGACGCCGAGGAGATCAGCCCGCTGTTCTTCGACAAGCCCTACTACCTGGGACCGGAAAAGAAGGGGGCGAAGAGCTACGCGCTGCTGCGCGAGACCCTGCGCCGCACCAACAAGGTGGGGATCGCCAAGGTGGTGATCCGCACCAAGCAGTACCTGGCCGCGGTCCTCGTCGAGGAGCAGGCGATCGTGCTCAACGTCCTGCGCTTCGAGCACGAGCTGCGGGACCCGAAGGAGCTCGACCTCCCCTCGGGCAAGGAGGGGGTCTCGGAGCGCGAGCTCGACATGGCCGAGCGCCTGGTCGAGGGCATGGTCTCCGACTGGGACCCCGAGAAGTACCGCGACGACTACTACAAGGACCTCAAGAAGCTGATCAAGGACCGCGTCGAGGCCGGCGAGCTCGAAGAATCGCCCGAGGCCCCGCCCGCGCCCAAGCCGGAGCGCGGCGGCAAGGTGGTGGACCTCATGGCCCTCCTCAAGCAGAGCGTCGAGGACAAGCCAGGCCGGAAGCCGCCCCGCAAAGCGGCGAAGAAACCGCCGGCGAAGAAAGCCGC
>JBJMGZ010000762.1:0-6189 GCA_045807605.1 Thermoanaerobaculia bacterium
GGAGCGTCCCCTCCGCCACCTGGAGGCGCTGACTCATCTCGCGGTAGGAAAGGCCGATCAGTAGCATCCGCCAGAGCTCGCGGCAGTCCTGGGAGGCGCGGTCCAGCACCCGCAGCAGGAGGTCCCGCTCCACGGGGTCGCCGACGGGGACATAGGGAGCCCCGGCGGCCCGGCCGTCGTCCTGCTCCAGGGTTTCGATGTCGGCCCACTGCCACTTGGTCTGGGAGCGGATCTGGTCCAGGCACGTATGGCTGACCACTCTCCAGAGGTAGGTGCGCAGGCTCGACTCGCCGCGGAACTTCCCGTCCCCCAGCAGGCGGGTCACCTCCAGGCGGACGTCCTGGAGGACGTCGTCCCAGCGGTTGGCCAGCCGGCGCTGGTAGGGCCAGGCGGCCCTGGCAATCCAGCTGTCCAGGGTTGCCACGGCATCCGAATCCCCCCGCAGGAACCGGGTCACCATGTCACGATCGTCAGCCATGTCATCCATCCTATCTCTGTTCCTCTATAAGATTCGCCATGCCGGGGATTTCCTGACATCGTTTGTCCCTCTCCTGGGGTAGACTGGCCGCGACCAGAGGCGAAGCCAGGTCTTGAAGATCCTGCCCGCTCGAACCAGCCGCCCCCCCCTGCTTCCTCTCGGCCCCCGCGCCCTGACCCTTCTGGGAGGATTTCTGGCGATGCTGTGCGCGGGGTGCGCGTCGGCGCCTCCCGTGCAGACCCTCGCTTCCGAGCCCCCTCCGCTCCCCTCCGGTCTCCTCCATCTTGAACCCGGCGTTCCCCAGGAGCGCGAGATCCATGGCGGCGAGACCCATGAGTATCGGATCTCCGTCCAGGCGGGCGACTACGTCCGGGTGACCGTGGATCAAACCGGTGTGGACGTGGCGCTGCGGCTGGTCGGGCCGTCGGGGGAGGCAATCGCGGCCTCGGACGGCCTGGGCGGCCAGAAAGAAAAAGAGCTGATCTCCTGGATCGCCGCGGGTGCGGGGACCTTCCGCCTCCTCGTCACTCCGCATGGGCCGGACGGGGCGGGCCTCTACGGGCTCACCCTGGAGGAGCTGCGGCCCTCCCGCGACGGCGATGCCCGGCGGGTGCTCGCTGTAAGGGCCTATCTCGTAGCCTCCCTCTGGCTTGCGCTGGAGGACCAGGACTCGAAGGAGAAGGCCCTCGCCAAGCTGCAGGAATCCCTGGCCCTGTGGCAGTCGATCGGCGACCTCCCGCGCGAGGTCGATGTCCTCAACAACATCGGCCCGATTCACCGGAGCCGGGGCAGGACCGTCTTCGCGCTGGCCCTCTACAGCCGGGCCCTGGCCCTGGCCCGGCAATCCGGAGACCGGCGAGGAGAGGGCCAGAGCTTGAACAATCTCGGAGTGGCGCACCACCAGCTCAGCCAGTACAAGGTGGCGATCCAGGAGCTGCAGGAGGCCCTGCGGATCTGGGAAGAGCTGGACGACTCCAAGGAGCTCGCCAACACCCTCTATTGCTTCGGCGTCGTCCAATACGACAGCGACGAGCTGGAAACGGCCCTGGAATCCTTCAACCGCGCCCTGGACCTGCGGCGCAGGATGAACAACGAGGCTGACCAGGCCCTCATCCTGACGGGTATCGCCTCCATCTACCGCGAGCAGGGGGCGGGCGACAAGGCGCTGGAGCTGTACCGGCAGGCCCTGGACCTCAGCCGTTCGGTGAAAGACCGCAACGACGAGGCGAACGTCCTTCAGAACATGGCCAGCATCTATCTGCGGCGAGGCGAGGTGCAGGAGGCCCTGGAGCTCTACACCGACGCCCTCGGGATTCATCGCGACCTGGGCAACCGGGCACCGGAGGCCCGGGTGCTCTCCTATCTCGGCGCGACCGCCCTCTACCTCGGGGACCGGGAGCAGGCGCTCGCCCATTACACCGAGGCCCTCCAGATCAATCGCGAGCTGGGCAACGAGGTCTGGGAGGGCTATACGCTGCGGGACATCGGCTGGGTCTACGATCTGCGCGGCGAGCCGCAGGTGGCGCTGGAGCACTATACGCTCGCCAACGAGATCGGCCTGAAGCTCAAGGACCGCCGCCTTCAGGCCTTTGCCATCCATGGCATGGGGAGGGCGAAACGCGTCCTGGGTGCGCCGCGGGAGGCGGTCGACCTGCTGGAGCGGGCGGCCGCGTTTTTCCAGGAGACGGGCAACGCCCTGGGAGAGATCAACGCGCTGGTGGACCTCGGCCTCGCCTATCAGGCCCTCCCCGATCCGCAGCGCGCCGCGGAGCTCTTCTACCGCGCCCGGGACCTGAGCCGCCAGCGCAAGACCCTGGTCGCCGAGGCCAACGCGCAATCCGCCGTCGCCCGCCTGGAGCGGGACCGCGGCAATCTGCCTGCCGCCGCGGCCGCCATCGAGGAGGCGCAGCGGATCGTCGAGTCGATCCGGCCCAAGGTGGCCTCCCAGCGGCAGCGGGTGAGCTTCTTCGCCTCGCGGCGCGATTACTACGACTTCGACGTCGATCTCCAGATGCGCCTGCACGAGAGCGATCCGGCCGGCGGCCACCTCGCGACAGCCCTGGCGGTGAGCGAAAGAGCCCGGGCGCGTGGCCTGCTCGACCTCCTCGCCGAGGGGCGGCTCGACGTCCGCCGGGGCATCTCCGCCGATTTGAAGCAGCGGGAGGAGGAGACGGAAAACCGCATCTCCCTCCTTCAGGGCGACCTCCTGGACGACCTTTCCCGCGAGGGCAGGCAGGCGGCCCGGATCGAGGCGGAGCTCGGCCGGGCCGAGGAGGAGCGGGAGAGGATCGAGTGGCAGATCCAGCGCGAGCACCCGCACTATGCCGCGTTCCGCAACCCCGCCCCTCTCTCCCTGGAGCGGATCCAGGGGATGCTCGACGACCGCACGGCCCTTCTGGAGTACAGCCTGGGCAAGGAGTCCTCCTACCTGTTCGTGGTGACACGGGACAGGCTGGAAGGCTTCCGGCTCCCGCCTTCCTCCGAGGTCGGCGAGCTCGTGGAGACCCTGCGCGGGACTCTGCAGGATCCCGGGCGCAGGTATCGCTCGCTCTACATCGAGTCGGCCTACCGCCTCTACGAGATCCTCCTCGCGCCCGCCGGGGAGATGCTGCGCGGCAAGCAGCACCTGATCGTCTCTCCGGACGGTCCGCTCCTCCTCCTCAGCTTCGAAGCGCTCCTGACCTCGCCCGAGAGCGGCGGATCGGGATACGCCGGGCTGCCCTATCTGATCCGGGAGAAGTCGGTCAGCTATGTCCCCTCGGCCAGCGTGTTCGCGGAGCTGGGGACGTCCGCCAAGGCAGTCCCGGCCTCCTCGGGAGCCGATCTCTTCCTGGGTTTCGCGGACCCCGCGTACGAACGGGCCTCTCCCGCGCCGGGACCTGCCGCGGCCGGCCCCCTGGCCCGGACCCTCCAGGACGCCGGGCTGCCGTCTCCCCAGCGGCTCACCCATTCGCGGGACGAGGTCCTGGAGATCGCCTCCCTGTTCCCGCCCGGGCAGGTGCGCAGCTATTTCGACGGCGACGCCTCGGAGGAGAACGTCAAGGCGAATCCCGAGCTGCGCAATGCCCGCTGGCTGCACTTTGCCGTCCATGGCTTCGTCGACGAGGCGCGGCCCGAGTACTCCGGCCTCGTGCTCTCGCTGGACGGGGACCCCGGGGAGAACGGTCTGCTGCAGGTCTATGAGATCTTCAACCTGGACCTCTCGGCGGACCTCGTCGTCCTCTCGGCCTGCGATACGGCGCTCGGCAAGAACGTGCGCGGCGAGGGGCTGCTGGGGGTGAGCCGGGCCTTCCTCTATGCCGGGGCCGCGAGCGTGGTCGTGAGCCTCTGGCAGGTGGCGGATGCGTCGACGTCGGACCTGATGGTCCGCTTCTACCGCCACCTGATGGAGAGCGGGGACAAGGCGGAGGCACTGCGCCTCTCGAAGCTCGAGCTGATCCAGGAGGGCCGGTATGACCGCCCCTACCATTGGGCGCCGTTCATTCTCATCGGCCGTCCCGGCTCGGACGTAACGTTGCCCCATTTCGCCCGCCAATGAAGGTGCGGCCCTCCGTTCCTTGGGGCGGAGTCGGTGAAACGACGTTCTTTTGAGGAGAGGAGAATTCTATGCCCGAGTCCGACAAGCCTGGTTTCGGTGGCTATGAGCCGCCGCCGCCCACTCCGCCGCCGCCAACCCTGCTGATGGTTTCGGGGCTCGCCCTGGCCTTCGAGCTGGCGACCGTCATCGCGCTTCTGCTCGATCGCTGCAGCCTGGCCACGATCCTTGCCATCCTGGCCCTGATCTTCGGCGGCGCGACCTTCGGCATGGTCCTGCGCATGGGTTCGGACAAGCCTCCGTTCGGCGGTCCCGAGCCCCCGCCGCGTGGGTAGGAAGATCCTGCAGAACCCCGGCGGCACTCCCGCCGGGGGCTTCTCTATACTTGGGGGCCGGAAAGGAGGCGCGATGAAGAAGATCACCGCAGCCCTGGCTCTCGCAACCGCACTGACCATCTCTCCCCTGGCCGCTCAGGAGCCGGCCGCGACTCCGGTCGTCCCGGTCCTGAGCGTCCAGGCCAACGGCGAGGCCCGGGTCGCTCCCGACGAGGCCACGGTCCGCCTCGGCGTCCTCGCCCAGGCTCCCACCGCCCGCGCGGCCATGGAGGAGGCCAACCGCTCGGCCAACGCGATCCTCGACGCCATCCGCAAGCTCGGCGTGAAAGCCGAGGACATCCAGACTTCCGAGCTGAACCTGAACCCCGTCTATGCCAACGTGCCCCAGGACCGCGGCGGCGAGCCCCGGATCTCGGGCTATCAGGCCACGAACGTCGTCTCCGTCCGCCTGGAGAAGCTCGACCTCGTCGGACCCGTGGTGGATGCCGGCCTCGCCGCCGGGGCCAACCGGCTCGACGGCGTGATCTTCGGGCTGCGCAATGATGAAGCCGCCCGCGCCACGGCCCTCACCCGGGCCGCGGAGGCCGCCCGCATCAAGGCCGAGACCCTGGCGCGCGCCCTGCGCGTCCGGCTGGTCGAGATCGTCGAGGTCATGGAAGGGGGAGTCTCCGTCTTCACCCCGGTGTACAAGGGCCGCATGGCCATGGAGGCTTCCATGTCCGCCGACACTCCCGTGTCCGCGGGCCAGGTGGGGATCGACGCCAACGTCACCCTGCGCTACCGGATCGAGCCCTGCCCGGCGCAGGGATGCTCATGACGGGGGAGATGACGGACGAGGAGGTCGTTTCCCGGCTCGGTCTGAAGCCGCACCCGGAAGGCGGCTACTACCGGGAGACCTTTCGGGACGGCGCGAGCTCGGCCATCTACTACCTGCTGCGCGAGGGGGACCGCTCGGCCTGGCACCGGGTGACGCACGCGGCCGAGGCCTGGCACCACTACGCCGGCGCGCCGCTCGAGCTGCGGCTCCCCGGGAAGGTGATCCGTCTCGGCACGAACCTCGCCGCCGGGGAGGAGCCGCAGGCCGTGGTGCCCCCCGGCGTCTGGCAGAGCGCCCGGCCGCTCGGGGGTTGGGTGCTGGTCGGCTGCACGGTCGCGCCGGGGTTCGAGTTTGCGAGCTTCGAGATGGCGCCGCCGGGCTGGGAGCCGGAGCCACCCGAAGATCGTCAGATCGGCTCCAAGCTCCTTGGATCCGTCCGAAGCTTCTTGGATCGGCCCTGAGATCCTTGAATCCAATCCAAGAACCTTGGATCGAGTCCAAGCCTCTTCAATCCAATCCTTTGGATTCTTGGACGGATTTACGGGCCTTCGATCCGATTTAAGCCGCTCGAATCCGATTTGAGCCTCTTAAATCCGCCCGAAGAGCTTAGAATCGGATTTAAGCTCCTTAGATCCAATCCCTTGGATTTAAAACGGATCGAAGGACCTGAAAATCCGATTTAGCCGCTTAAATCCGATCTGAGGGCTTAAAATCGGATCTAAGCTTCTTGGATCCAATCTATTGGATTTGAAACGGATTTACGGACCTTAAATCCGTTTCCAGCCGCTGAAATCGAATTCAAGCCGCTTAGATCCGTCCGGAGAGCCTTATTTCGGATCCGAGCTCCTTGAATCCAATCCTTTGGATTCGCGACGGTCCGAAGAGCCTTGGATCGGTAGAGGTAGCGCACCGCCCGCCGCGCCAGCTCCACGGTGGCCGGATCGATGATGCCAGGGCCGGGCAGATCCTCACGTTCGGCCGCGAGCCGGTCTACGTCCGCGCCGCCGAGCTGCCCCCGCAGCTC
>JBJMGZ010000763.1:0-12267 GCA_045807605.1 Thermoanaerobaculia bacterium
ACCGACGGCCTGGTCGAGAGCCGCAACGGCCTCGGCCAGGACTACGGCTATCCCCGCCTGCAGAAGACCGTGGCCCGCGCCGCGACCGGCACCTGGTCGGTGCGCGAGATCCGCGATGCGATCCTCGGCGACCTCTCCCACTTCAAGGGGGATTCCGAGCAGAGCGACGACATCACGGTGGTGGTGGCCCGGGTGAAGTAGGACACACGGACGAACACGGACTGTCACGGACGAGCACGGACCTGGCGACTTCCGGATCGGTCCGTGTGGGTCCGTGATCGTCCGTGAGAGTCCGTGCCGGCCCGAGGGGGTCTGGTATCTTTGCGCACCATGAACCGCCTTCTTTCTCTCTTTCTCCTGCTTGCCATCCCTGCCGCTGCTCAGGATTGGGCTCCCGACGTCCCCGAGCCGGGGAGCGTCGAGAAGATCCGCGAGTACACGACCGAGCCGCGGTTCCTGGCGGAAACGGTGGCCTACGTGCCCGAGTCGGAGACCGTGCCGTCGCCCGGCGACGTCCTGGGGCGGATCGTGGGCACGCCGGACGAGCTCTCGCGGGTGTCCGAGATCTACGGCTACTACCGCCGGCTCGACGAGGCGAGCGACCGGGTGAAGGTGGAGACGATCGGCCGCACCGAGGAGGGGCGGGACATCCTGCTGGTGGCGGTCTCGGACGCCGAGAACGTCGAGCAGCTCGACCATTGGAAGGAGATCACCGCCCGGCTCGCGGACCCGCGCGCGACTCCCAAGGACGAGGCGCGCCGCCTGGCCGCGGAGGGCAAGGTGATCTATCACCTGCTCGGCGGCCTGCACTCGGGCGAGACCGGCAGCCCCGAGATGCTGATGGAGCTGGCGTACCGGCTGGCGGTTTCGGAAAGGCCCGCGGTCCAGGAGATCCGCAGGAACGCCGTCGTCCTGATCACCCCGGTCGCCGAGCCGGACGGGCGCGACCGCACGGTCGAGTGGTTCTACCGCCACCTGCGCGGGCGCAAGGGCTCGTACGACGAGATCCGGGAGATCCTGTCGCCCCCCTACTGGGGGCACTATGTCTTCCACGACAACAACCGGGACGGCATGCAGGTCACGCAGGCGCTCTCCAGGGCGCTCCACGAGTCCTGGTTCGCCTGGCACCCGCAGGTGATGCACGACCTGCACGAGTCGGTGCCGTTCCTCTACATCTCGACCGGCCACGGCCCCTACAACCGCGGCGTCGATCCGGTGACGATCCACGAGTGGACGGAGCTCGGCGATCACGAGGCCGGCGCGCTCTCGTCGCTCGGCCTCCCCGGCGTCTGGACCTGGGGCTTCTGGGATGGCTGGTGGCCCGGCTACCTGACGTCGGTCGCCAACACCCATCACGCGATCGGCCGCTTCTACGAGACCTTCGGCAACTCGCACGCCGGCACGTTCGAGCGCGAGATCAAGTCGCGCTACGCCGGCAAGCCGGTGACCGACGTGCAGTGGTACCGGCCCTGGCCGCCGGACAAGAAGGTCCGCTGGTCGCTGCGCAACAACACGAACTACATGGAGGCGGCCGTGCTGGAGGCGCTGGAGTACGCGGCGCGCCACCGCGAGGAGCTGCTGGAGAGCTTCTGGACCAAGGGGAGCCGCGCCCTGGAGAAGGGACGGACCGAGGCGCCGTACGCCTGGATGTTCCCGCCCGAGCAGCGCAATGCTGGCGATACTGGCCGTCTCGCCTATCTCATCGATCAGCTCCGCCTGCACCGGATCGAGGTCCACCGCCTGACCGCGGAGCTCAAGCTCGGCGCGCGAGTCTGGCCGGCCGGCACGTACGTGGTGCGCATGGACCAGCCGTACCGCAACGCGGCGATCAACTTCCTGGAGGAGCAGAAGTTCCCCGCCGACGAGCCGAACGAGCCCTACGACGACGTGGCCTGGACCTGGCCGCTGCTCTACGGGGTGGAGGGCGCGTCGGTCGCGGACCGCAAGGTGCTCGACGCGGCCATGGAGCCGGTGGCTGGCGAGATTCCCACAGGCGGCCGGGTCGACGGCATGGGCGACGTCTTCCTGCTGCGCGACACCGGCCAGACCTCGCTGCTGCGGGCGCGCCTGCTCCTGGGGAGCCACCAGGTGGACGCGGCGGAGAAGACCTTCGAGGTGGACCGCGTCAGCTATCCGCCCGGGAGCTGGATCGTGCAGGCCCCGCGGGAGGCGGTGGACGACGTGGCCCTGCGCCTGGGGCTCGCCTTCAAGGCCGTGGCGTCCATTCCGGACGTCGGGCGGCACGTGGTGGACCTGCCGCGGCTGGCGCTGCTCCAGACCTGGGTCTCCACGCAGGACGCGGGCTGGGCGCGCTACACGCTGGACCGCGAGGGCGTCGAGTACACGCTGATCACCGACGGCGACCTGCGGCGCGGCGGCCTGGAAGACCGCTTCGACGTGGTCCTCTTCCCGCAGGCGTTCGGCGACTTCGCGCGCCTGGTGCACGGCATCGATCCGAAGTGGGGTCCGCTCGCCTACACGAAGACGGACGAGTATCCGAGCCACGGCATCCCGAACGCCGCGGACGACATCACCGGCGGCATGGGCTTCGAGGGGCTGCTCAACCTGCAGCGCTTCGTGGAGCGGGGAGGCATCCTGGTGGCCCTGGGCAACTCGGGGGTGCTGCCCGTGCAGGGTGGCCTGGTGCGCCGGGTGCGCAACGTGGAGGGTCCGAACACGCCGGGCTCGGAGCTGCGCGCCAAGGTGCTCAGGCCGGAGCACCCGATCGCCTACGGCTACGAGGAGCGGACCAGCGTCTTCCGCGGCAACGGTCCGCTCTGGGACGTGGACGACCGCGACCGCGGCTGGGCCGTGCTCCAGTTCGGCACGAAGCAGGTCCCCGAGGAGGAAGAGAAGAAGGAATCGCCGGCCGAGGAGGAGATCGAAGTCGAGGATGCGGATGTCGATGAGGAGCAGCCGGCGGTGAAGAAGCTCGAGACCCCGGAGGACAAGCGCCTGGTGCTCTCGGGCTTCGTCCAGGGCGAGGAGCAGGTCGACGGCAAGCCCGCGGTGCTCGACGTGCCGGTGGGGAAGGGGCGGGTGGTGCTCTTCGCGTTCAACCCGCTCCACCGGTATTTGAATCTTTCGGATTTCCGGCTGGTGTACAACGTGCTGCTCAACTGGAACGATCTGCCCTGATGTAGGGGCGGGGCTTGCCCCCGCCCGGGAGGGGGTAAACCCCTCCCCTACGTTCCAGCCTCGAGACACAGCATCACGACATCCCGCCAGGCGCCGCGCTTCCAGATCCTCCCGGGGATCCTGCCGATCTCGCGGTAGCCGGCCTTCTGGAGCATGCGCAGCGACCCGGCGTTGTCGGCCATGACGTCCGAGAGCAGCATGCGCAGGCCGAGGACCTCGAAGCTGAAACGGTTGCGGACCCGCGCCGCGTCCGAGCCGTAGCCCTGGCCCCAGAGGTCGCGGCGGCCGAGGATCGTGCCGGTCGTGGCCACGCGGTTGCGCCAGTCGATGTTGTGCAGGCCGGAGAAGCCGATGTGCTCGCCGGCCAGCGTCTCGACGGCGAAGGTCAACCTGTCCTCGATGCCGATCGGCGGCTGCCGGCTCTGGGTGTCGAACCAGTCCTCCTCGGCCAGCCGGCCCACGGGCCAGTCGCCGATCAGCGTCCAGGCCGTGATCTCGGGATCGTTCAGCCAGGCGATCGCGTTGTCCAGGTGGCGCGCCTTGTCCAGCGGGACCAGTCTCACCTTGTCGCCTTCCCATCCGTAGGGCATGCGCAACATTTTACGCTTAGAATGCCGCTCCGATGAGCGAACCTACCCCGCCGACGGCAGATATTCCCCAAGCCGGGACACCCAGAGCCGGCGGCGCCGCTACGGTCGCGCTCGGCATCCTCTCCTCGCGGCTGATCGGCTTCGTGCGCGAGCGCGCCTACGCCCACTTCCTCGGCGTGGGGCCGCACATGGACGTGCTGCGGGTCGCCTTCCGCGCTCCCAACGTGATCCAGAACCTGCTCGGCGAGGGGACGCTCTCGGCGGCCTTCATCCCGATCTACTCCCGCCTGCTGGAGGAGGGGAAGGAGGAGGAGGCGGGCCGGTTCGCGGGCGCGGTGTTCGGCCTGCTCCTGGCCGCGGCGTCCGCCTTTTCCCTTCTGGGCGTGCTTCTGGCCCGGCCCATCGTGGCGGTGCTCGCGGGCGGGTTCGTGCGCGAGTCGGGCCCGGTGGACCGCTACGAGCTCGCGGTGGCCGCGGCGCGGATCGTCTTCCCCATGACCGGCTTCCTCGTGCTTTCGGCCTGGGCCCTGGGCGTGCTCAACAGCCACCGCAAGTTCTTCCTGCCCTACTTCGCGCCGATCGTCTGGAATGCGGCGATCATCGCCGCCATGGTCTGGGTGGGCTCGGGCTCGGACCGCAACCGGCTCTTGTTTGCGGTCTGCTGGGGCGGTCTGCTGGGTGGCCTTCTCCAGTTCCTGGTCCAGCTCCCCAACGTGGCGCGGGAGATGCGCGGCTTCAAGCTCTCGTTCTCGACCCGCGTGCCCGGGGTGCGGCAGGCGCTCGCGGCGTTCGCGCCGGTGGTCGCCGGCCGCGGCGTGGTGCAGCTCTCGGGCTACCTGGACCTCTTCCTGGCGTCGTGGCTGATCGTCGGCGCGCCCAGCGTCCTGACCTACGCGCAGACGCCCTACATGCTGCCGGTCAGCCTGTTCGGGATGTCGGTCGCCGCCGCCGAGCTGCCGGAGCTCTCCCGCCTGGGCCGCAGCGGGGGCACGGACGCGCTGCTCGCGCGGGTGCGGGGCTCGCTGCGCAAGATGGCGTTCCTCAACGTGCCCACCTGCGTCGGCTACCTGGCGTTCGGCTACCTGATCATCGGCCTGCTGCTGCGCACCGGCAGCTTCCGCGAGACGCAGAACTGGCTCGTCTACCTGACCCTCTGCGGCTACACGGTCGGCCTGGTGGCGACCACGTCCTCGCGGCTTCTCCAGAACACCTTCTACGCCCTCGGGGAGGCGCGCACGCCGGCCCGCATCGCGGTCTGGCGCGTGGCGCTCTCGACCCTCCTCGCCGTGCCGCTGATGTTCCTCCTCGACCGGGTGGCCGTGACCGACCTGGTGCATGCCGCGGGCGATCCGCTGCGCATGGGAGCCGTGGGCCTGTCGCTGGCCTCGGGCGTGGCCTCCTGGCTGGAGCTGCTGCTGCTGCGCCGCGCGGCAGCGCGCAGCGCTCCGGGAGCGCTCGTGCCGTGGCGGGACCTGGGGCGGATGACCCTGCTCGCCGGGGCCGCGGCCGTGCCCGCCGCCCTGGTCTGGCGGGCGCTGCCGCCGCTCCACGTCGCGCGCCAGGGGCTCGCCGTGGTGGGGGTCTATGCGCTTGGGTACCTGCTGCTGGCACGGGTGACCGGCGCCGAGGAGCTGGGGTTCTGGCTCGGCCGTTTCGGGCGCCGGCTCCGCCTCTGAACCGATTGACCACCTTTTTTCCCATTCTCTGTTACGCTTCTATCCGCCTCGAAGGCTGAAACATGACCGCCCGCGCAGTCCGCCTCGCCGTCTGGGGCCTGGGTGCCTTGCTGGTGGCGCTGTCGATCGCCGCCGCCGTGGCTGCCCGTGTTCCCTTCCGGAGCCCAATACCCCTGGCGCTCGCGGCCGGCGCCGTGATCACCGTGGTCTGCGCGGCGTGGATGACCCACCGCGCAGCCCGGCAGGCGGAATCGGCGCTGCGGCGCAGCGAGGAACAGTTCCGGCGCGCGGTCTTCGACGCTCCCATCCCGATCCTCATGCATGCCGAGGACGGCGAGGTCCTGGCCTTGAGCCACGCCTGGACCCGTCTCTCCGGCTACGCCCGCGAGGACATCCCCACGGTGGGCGACTGGCTGCGCCTGGCCTACGGTCCGGCCGCCGCGCAGGTCCAGGAGCGCATCCAGCGCTCCTTTGAGGGCGGCGCCTCGACAGAGGGCGTCACCGAGACGGAGCTGGTGATCCGTACCCGCGACGGCGAGAGCCGCATCTGGGCGTTCACCGCGGGCCAGCCCGGCCGGCTGCCGGACGGCCGCCGCTTCCTGGTCACCATGGCCACCGACGTGACCGAGCGCCGGCAGGCGGAGGAGGCGCTCCACGACAGCCAGGAGCGGCTGCGCATGGCCGTCGAGGGCACCGGCCTGGGCACCTGGGACTTCAACCCGGTCACCGGCCGGATGACCTGGTCGGAGCGCTGCAAGGAGATCCACGGCCTCCCCCCGGACGCCGAGGTCGACTACGGCGAGCTCCTGCTCCGCATCCACCCCGAGGACTGGGACCGGGTCCACCAGGCCATGCAGGAGGCGCTGGAGGCGGCGGGCCCGGCCGGCCATGAGGTCGGCTACGAGGTGGAATACCGGGCCGTGGCCGCGGAAGGCGTGGACCGCTGGATCACCTCGCGCGGCCGCGCCTTCTTCCGCGGCGAGGGCAAGGACCGCCACGCCACCCGCTTCATCGGCACGGCCATGGATGTGACCGCGCGCAAGCAGGCCGAGGAGGAGCTGCGCCAGGCCAAGGAGGAGGCCGAGGCCGCGAACCGCGCCAAGGACCAGTTCCTCGCCACCCTCTCGCACGAGCTGCGCACCCCGCTCACCCCGGTGCTCGCCCTGGTCTCCGGCCTGGAAGGGGACGGCCGCCTGAGCGACGTCGCCGACCGCCTCGCCATGATCCGCCGCAACGTCGAGCTGGAGGCCCGCCTCATCGACGACCTCCTCGACCTGACGCGCATCGCCCGCGGCCGGCTGGAGCTCCAGCGCTCCGTCTGCGACGTCCGTGGCCTGGTCGAGCACGCGATCCAGATCTGCTGCGCCGAGAGCTGCGCCGCCGGCCGCCTGCGGGTGGTCACCGACCTCGCGGCCGAAGAGCACCGGGTCTGGGGCGACGCCTCGCGCCTGATGCAGATCTTCTGGAACCTGCTGCGCAACGCGGTCAAGTTCACCGCCGAGGGCGGCACCATCCGGGTCCGCACCTGGAACGAGGGAACAGACCTGCTGGTGGAGGTCACGGATACGGGCGTGGGCATCGAGCCGGGCTCGCTGCCGCACATCTTCGAAGCCTTCTCCCAGGGGACTTCCGCCCGCGGCAAGCCCGGCGGGCTCGGCCTCGGGCTTTCGATCAGCAAGGCCGTCGCCGACCTGCACGGCGGCCGGATCACGGCGGTGAGCCCGGGCTACGGCAAGGGCGCGACCTTCCGCGTCCATCTCCCGGCCGGCGGCTGGCCCGCGCAGGCCGAGCCCATGCCGCCCATACCGTCGAAGTCGCAGAAGTCGCCGCGGCCTCTGGAGCCGCCGGCCAGCCGCCCCCTGCGCCTGCTCCTGGTCGAAGACCACCCCGACACCGCCGAGGCCATGGCCGAGCTGCTGCGCTCCCTGGGGCACGAGGTCCGGGTGGCGATGAGCGTGGCCGCCGGCCTCGAAGCCGCCGCCGCCGAGATCGGCTCCGGCGCCGGCATCGACCTCCTGATCAGCGACCTCGGCCTGCCGGACGGCACCGGCATGGACCTGATGCGCGAGCTCGGATCGCGCTACGGCCTGCGCGGCATCGCGCTCAGCGGCTACGGCTCCGAGGACGACGTGCGCCGCAGCCTGGAAGCCGGCTTCTCCCGCCACCTCACGAAGCCGGTCAACTTCCGGGCGCTCGAGGCGATCATCCACGAGACCGCGGCCGTGCCGCCGGCGTGAGCGCGTCCAGCCGCGCCTGGACCTCGATCTGCAGGCGATAGAGGCGGAGGAACTGCTCCACGGTGACGGAGAAGAGCTCGTCGAGGTTCGGCTGCAGCAAGGTGAGCGGCAAGGCGATTGGAAGGGGAATCGCCGGCAGCTCCGGCGCGGGCTGCTCCAGCCGGTCGACCAGGCTGTCGAGCATGGCCACCGTGTAGAAGAAGCTGATCGGCTGGACGTCGAGGACGGCCAGGACCTTCTCCAGCGTCTCCAGCTTGGGCAGCTCGCGCCCGTTCTCGTATTTCGAGAGCTGGCTCTTGCCGATCCGGGCCTTGCGCGACAGCGCGAGCTGGCTGTAGCCCCGCATCTCGCGCAGCAGGGCGAGCGTCCGGCCGAGGTTCCCGAACATCCTCAGATGCATGGGCGTAGCATAGCCGCATTTGGCCAATTCCGTCGCGCAATCACGCAACATGCGGGTCCGCGCCGAGCGCGGTACAAGGGAGCCGTTTTCCCGTACAATACCGTTTCGGACCGAGACGGCTTCACGGCTCAACCTCTATGGAAACAATGGCTCGACCGATCGAACACCTCGATACCTCCGCGCCCGCGGGGATCCGCAAGGCCCCCACCGGCATACCCGGGCTGGACGAGATCACGGCCGGCGGCCTGCCCGCCGGGCGCCCGACGCTCATCTGCGGCAGCGCCGGCTGCGGCAAGACCCTCATGGCCATGGAGTTCCTGGTCCGCGGCGCGACCGAGTACGGCGAGCCCGGCGTGTTCGTGAGCTTCGAGGAGGGGATCCAGGAGCTGACCGAGAACGTCCGCTCCCTGGGCTTCGATCTCGACGAGCTGGTGGAGCAGGAGAAGCTCGTCCTGGACTACGTCCACGTCGAGCGCAGCGAGATCGAGGAGACCGGCGAGTACGACCTGGAAGGGCTGTTCATCCGCCTGGGCTTCGCCATCGACTCGATCGGCGCCAGGCGGGTGGTGCTCGACACGCTGGAGGTCCTGTTCGGCGGCCTGCAGAACGAGGCGATCCTGCGCTCCGAGCTGCGGCGGCTCTTCCGCTGGCTCAAGGAGCGCGGGGTCACGGCCGTGATCACCGGCGAGCGCGGCGAGGGCTCGCTCACCCGCCACGGCCTGGAGGAGTACGTGTCCGACTGCGTGATCCTCCTCGATCACCGGCTCACCGACCAGCTCGCCACGCGTCGGCTGCGCGTGGTCAAGTACCGCGGCAGCATCCACGGCACGAACGAGTACCCGTTCCTGATCGACGAGCGCGGTATCGAAGTGCTGCCGGTCACCTCGCTCGGGCTCACCCACGACGCCTCGACCGAGCGCGTCTCCTCGGGCGTGCCGGGTCTCGACGACATGCTGGACGGCCACGGCTTCTACCGCGGCAGCAGCGTGCTGGTGTCGGGCAAGGCGGGGACCGGCAAGACCAGCTTCGGCGCCCACTTCGTGGATGCCGCCTGCCGCCGCGGCGAGCGCTGCGTCTACTTCGCCTTCGAGGAGTCGCGCAGCCAGGTGGTGCGCAACATGCGCTCGATCGGCATCGACTTGCAGCCCTGGGTGGACCAGGGGCTGCTCCTGTTTCACGCCTCGCGGCCGACGCTCCACGGGCTGGAGCGGCACCTGGTCACCATGTACAAGGTGATCCGCGACTTCCAGCCGCGGATCGTGGTCGTGGACCCGATCACGAACTTCCTGGCCGTGGGCGACGAGGAGGAGGTCAAGAGCATGCTGATGCGCCTGATCGACTTCCTCAAGCAGCACGAGATCACGGCCCTCTTCAACAGCCTGATCCATGGCGAGTTCACGGAGCAGACGGAGGTGGGCGTGTCGTCTCTGATGGATGCGTGGCTGCTGCTGCGGGAGAACGAGGTCAGCGGCGAGCGCAACCGCACGGTCTACGTCCTCAAGTCCCGCGGCATGGCGCATTCGAACCAGCTCCGGGAGGTGCTCCTCACCGGGCAGGGGATCCGGCTGGTGGATCCCTACCTCGGCTCCGAGGGGGCGCTCACGGGCGCGGCG
The DNA here is from genome assembly GCA_045807605.1 of Thermoanaerobaculia bacterium. Taxonomy (GTDB): domain Bacteria; phylum Acidobacteriota; class Thermoanaerobaculia; order Multivoradales; family UBA5704; genus DATMER01. The sequence goes on from JBJMGZ010000763.1 coordinate 9,655, forward strand.
CGGCTGGCCCAGGAGGCGAAGGAGAAGGCCGCGGCGGTCGCCCGGCAGCAGGAGGTCGAGCGCCGCCGGCGCGAGCTGGCGCGCAAGCGGGAGGCGCTGGAGGCCCGCCTGGAGGCCCTCCGCCTGGAGTTCGAGGCGGAGCAGGAGGAGGCCGAGAGAGTCATCGCCCAGGAAGAGGCCCGCGAGGCGCGGCTCCTGGAGGACAGGAACGACATGGCCCGAGCCCGCAGAGTGGACAAGCTGGAGGCAGAGCAATGAGCATGAGCACGACGGCGCAGAGACCCCCGGACCCGAGCTTCTACGATCTGCGCCTCTACGTCGCCGGCCAGACCCCCAAGTCGGTGGCCGCCCTCGCCAACCTGAAGCGCTTCTGCGAGGAGCACCTGGCGGGGAAGTACAAGATCGAGGTCGTGGACCTGGTCGAGAACCCGAAGCTGGCGCGCAGTGACCAGATCCTCGCCATCCCGACGCTGGTCCGCCGGCTGCCGGAGCCGATGCGCAAGATCATCGGCGATCTGTCCAACTCGGAGCGGGTGCTGGTGGGGCTGGAAATCCACGCGCGAAGCTGATCGCCGATGTCTGGCAAGACTCAAGAGCAGGCGACAGGGCACGGGGGGGACCGGTACTCGTTCCGGCTCTACGTCACCGGCGCGACTCCGAGCTCCAGCCGGGCCATCGCCTTCATCAAGACGTTCTGCGAGCAGTTCCTGAAGGGCAGGTACTTCCTCGAAGTGGTGGACGTGTACCAGCAGCCCGCGCTGGCCGAAGAGGAGCGGATTCTGGCGACGCCGACGCTCGTGCGGACGTCGCCGCTCCCCCTGCGCCGGATCGTGGGCAATCTTTCCGACCCGCACCGGCTCCAGGCGGGTCTGGGGATCTCGGTATGACTTCGGATTCGACAGACATCGAAGAGCTGCGCGCGCAGTTGGAGGAGGCGGAGGAGACGCTGCGCGCCATCCGTCACGGCGAGGTCGACGCCCTGGTCGTGACCGAGCGCTCCAGCGAGAGGGTCTACACCCTCAAGAGCGCGGACCGCCCGTACCGCCTGATGATCGAGTGCATGCGCCAGGGCGCCGTCACCCTCACCGCCGACGGCATGGTGCTCTACTGCAACGCCAGCTTCGCCGAGATGCTGCGGATGCCGCTGCAGCAGATCATCGGCTCCGAGGTGCAGCGCTACATCGGCGCCTCCAGCCAGGACCTCTTCGCGGCGCTGCTGCGGCAGGAGGAGAGCGGGCAGGGCGAGATCCTGCTCAAGGTATCCGATCGCGATCCGCTGCCGGTCTACGTCGCGTTCAGCGAGCTGCCGCTGGAGGAGCCTGGAGAGCCGGTGCTGTGCATGGTGGTCACCGATCTGACCGAGCAGAAGCGCAGCGAGAACCTGGAGCGGGCCTGGATCACCGCCGAGGCCATGAACCAGGCCAAGGACCGCTTCCTCGCGACGCTCTCCCACGAGCTGCGCACGCCGCTCACCCCGGTGCTCGCCGTGATCTCCTCCCTGGAGGGGGACGACCGGCTGCCTGCCCATTTCCAGCGCGAGATCGCCATGGTGCGGCGCAACGTGGAGCTCGAAGCGCGGCTCATCGACGACCTGCTCGACCTGACGCGCGTCGCGAGCGGCAAGATCCAGCTCGCCCGCAAGGACCTCGACCTGCACGAGGTGGTCGGGCATGCCATCCAGACCTCCTGCGCCGGCGACCTGGCCACGGGCCGGCGCAAGGTCGAGATCGACCTCGCGGCGGAAGGGCATCACCTGTTCGGCGACGCCTCGCGGCTCACCCAGGTCTTCTGGAACCTGCTCAACAACGCCGTCAAGTTCACCCCGGAAGGCGGCACCATCACGGTGCGCACGCGCGACGAGCTGCCGGGCCGGGTCGTGGTCGAGATCACCGACACCGGCGTGGGGATCGAGCCGGACGTGCTGCCGCGCATCTTCGACGCCTTCGAGCAGGGCGAGCCGGACGTGACGCGGCGCTACGGCGGCCTCGGCCTGGGGCTCGCCATCTCCAAGGCGATCGTCGAGCTGCACGGCGGCAGCATCGCGGTGCGCAGCGCGGGGCGGGACCAGGGCACCACGTTCTCGGTCCAGCTTCCCGTCGGGCCGCGGCGGCTCGAGTGCGCGGCGGCGCCGGCCCCGGCCGAGGTGGCCGCGATGGCCGCGGCGCCGGAGCCGCCGTCCGCCCGGCTGCGCGTCCTGCTGGTGGAGGACCACTCCGACACCGCCGCGGCCCTGGCCGACCTGATGCGGATGCACGGCCACGAGGTGCGGGTGGCGGGCTCGGTCGCCCAGGCGCTGGCCGCGGCCGGCGACGGCGGGCTCGACCTGGTGATCAGCGATCTCGGCCTTCCCGACGGCAACGGCCAGGACCTCATGCGGCAGCTCGCGCGGCAGTTCGGGCTGCGCGGCATCGCCCTCAGCGGCTACGGCATGGAGGACGACGTGCGCCGCAGCCGCGAAGCCGGTTTCGAGCGCCACCTGACCAAGCCGGTCAACCTGGAAGCCCTGGAGTCGGCGATCCAGCAGGTGGCCGCGGGCCACCAGCCCGCGGGGAGCTGAGCCGCTGTCGTCATCGGATCTGCTGCGCGAACAGAACCGGGTGCTGGTGCGCCTGG
>JBJMGZ010000764.1:0-2636 GCA_045807605.1 Thermoanaerobaculia bacterium
TCCGCCCGCATCCCCTCCATCCAAACCGCCCGAGGTGAATTACGCCGGCTGCAAGGCCGTGCTGGTGCCGGGTCCTTTCTGCGTCCTCGACTCGGCCCGCGGGCTCCAGCTCTGGGTCGGAGCTCCGGACTCGGGAATCGAGATCCGGGCGGACGGGAAGCGGATCGACACTGCCGCAGAGCTCATCCTGGACGGACAGCGATTCTCCCTGATCCTGCCTTCCGGGGCGAAGAGGTTGGACGTGCTCGTCGCGGCACGGCAGGATAAAGAGCCGTGGTCCTTGTCCCTTGGCGGGTCGGAAGCCCTTCAGCCGGTCCCGCAAGGGACCCTCCACGACCTGCAGGGCGAGATCAAGCAGACGATGCAGGGCGTGCACGTTGACATCGAGAAAGGCCAACTCTCGAAGGCTCGCGAGACGCTGTACTCCCTTGAGCTTCCTCCCACAGCGTCCGCGGAATCCCGCTTCCTCGCAGGCTACTACCGTGGTGTGCTCGCTCTACGGGAAGGAGATTATCGCCAAGCCTTGGACGAATTCGAGAAGGCCGCGGAGATCGCGGATCGGGTGAACCTCGACACTTTCAAGCGGATGGCCGAGGAGGAGCTGGCCCTGGTCCTGCGCGCGGTGGGCCGATCCCGCGAGTCCGCCGATCTTTTCCAGCGCCTGATCGAGGCGTTGCCGGCCGCGAGTCCCGACGAGGAGGCCCGGCTCCTCAACAACCAGGCCTGGTCTGCGCTGCTGGCCCGCGAGGCCGGAGAAGACTTCAGAGATCCCACGCCTCTCTTCGAAAGAGCGCTGGAGACGTACGCGGCCCGCGGGCACGCCAGCCTCGAAAGAAGAGTGAGCGTCCTGCTCAATCTCGCCCTAGCTCATCTGCAGGAGGGCCGTCTGATGAGGGCGAAGGATCTCCTGAACCAGGCGCGCGAGCTCGAACCTCACGGCCCCATTCCTGACACGCTATGGCGGCTCGATCTGGAGGCGCGGATCGCCCGGCAAGAAGGACGGCCCGAAGAGGCGCTGAGCCTGTTCGACAGACTCGAAGAGCTCGCTTCCAGCACGGGCTTCTCCGACGGCAGGTTGCGGGCCGCTTTTGGACAGGCGCAGTCTCACCGGGATCTCGGCGATCAGGCTGCGGCTCTCGCGACCCTGCGCAAGGCCGAGGCCCTCCTCGACGCTCAGAGCCTTCAGGTTCCCATCCATGAAGGAAGAGAGACCTTTGTGGCGACGCGCCAGGCGATCGTGAGCTTCCACATCGAGCTCCTCCTCGACCAGGGCCAGGTCGCGCAGGCCCTGGAGGCGGCCCGCCGCGCCCGGTCGCGGGTGCTCAGACAGCTCGCGCACGCCGACCGCCTGGCGAGCTTGCCGCCGGACCGGCGGGCCCACTGGTCGCGCCTCTTGATGGACTACCAGGAGAGGCGTACGGCTCTGGAAGCTCGAGCGAAAGACGACTGGAAGCTGCCCGGCGACCAGCTCCGGCATGAGCGGGCTGCCAGAAAGCTGGAAGCGGAGGCCGTGAAGAAGCTCCTGGACCGAGCCTTCCTGGTTTTCGGAGACTCCGAAGAGCGGCCGGATGAGGGACGGCTTCGTCCACGCCCCGGAGAGCTGATCCTCGTCTATCAGCCGCTCTCCCGCGGCTGGTGGGTGGGCTTCGCCGTGGATGGTAAAACGGTTACGGCGCACCGCTTCGAGCTGCCGCCGTCGTCGATCCCATCCAGGCCCACCCCGGAGCTGAGCCAGGCGCTGCTGCACCCGTTCCGCGACGCGATCCGAAAGGCCGATCGCATCCGGGTTCTGGCCTGCGGCCGTCTGCAGGGCGTAGACTTCCACGCGCTGCCGTTCGATCGAGACATCCTCCTGGCGAGGGTTCCCGTGGTCTATGGGCTGGACCTCCCCCGCTCCGCGGCCCCCGCGTCGGCTCCGGCGCGGCATGCCGTCCTGGTCGCGGATCCCCGGGGCGATCTGCCGGACGCGCTCGCGGAGGCCCACAAGGTCTCGAAGGTCCTGGAATCCGGGTCCAGGCGCTGGAGCACCGAGGAGCTGACGGGCGCGGAGGCTTCGGCGGAGACCGTGCGGGTCCGGCTGTCCGGCGCCGATCTTCTGCACTACGCCGGACACGGCACCTTCTCCGGGCTCGGGGGCTGGGAGAGCAGCCTGCTGCTGGCCGAGGAAACTCAATTGACCCTTGGCGATCTGCTGGCGCTCCCGCGGGTGCCGGCCTGGGTCGTCCTCTCCTCCTGCGACACAGGCCGGTCGTCCACGGAGATTCCCATTTCCGGCGTCGGCATGGCACAGGCCTTCCTCCTCGCCGGCTCGCGGGAGGTCGTGGCCTCCACCCGGCCCGCCGCCGACCGCGAGGTGCCCGCATTCTTCGCCGAGCTCTACCAGCAGTGGGACCGCGAGCCGGACCTCGCCGTGGCGCTCCAGCACGCCCAGCTCTCATGGCGGAAACGGGCTCCGGGAGAGGATTGGGAAAGCTTCCGCCTGTTCGAGCCCTGAGCCCGCTCCCGAGGCCGCCTGTCAGAAATTGCATTCCGGAGACGAAAGTCCCTCATGAACCGGAACGTGAAACCACGGCGTTCACAAGGAGATCACCATCATGCGAAAGCAACTCCTCTGGCTCGCGCTCTGTAGCGGTCTC
>JBJMGZ010000765.1:0-4510 GCA_045807605.1 Thermoanaerobaculia bacterium
TTCTATCGGCAAGATCTCTTCAGCCAGACCCCCTCTCCCCCGCGCAGGCGGGGGAGAGGGATGGGGAGAGGGGGGATGGGATCAATCCGGCCCGCCATCCACCACCGGCGCCGTCCAGATCTCCTCTCTCTTTTTATCCCGGCGGTCGGTCCAGGCCGGAAAGAAAACTCCCGCGTAGCCGGTGATCCCGTTGTAGTCGCCGTACTGGTTGCCGTCGTCCGCCTCGGAGGCGGACTCGTCGCTCCTCGCGGTGGTGACGCGCAGCGGCGCCGTCCAGGTCAACCCGTGGTCGTAGGAGGCCTGATACCAGAGGTGGGTCCGCCGGCGTCCGCGGAAGCCTTCGCCGGTCTGGTAGTAGACCAGCGCCAGGTGGCCGGTCGCGGCGTCGACCACCAGGGCGGGATTGAACTGATCGACGCGCGCGTCCGGGTTGTGGATCATCCGCTTGGGCCTCCAGGTGGCGCCGCCGTCGGTCGAGCGGGCGAGCCAGATCCGCGTCTTGCACGTGGATTTCGGCAGCCACCAGGGCTCGGCCGCGGGCGAGCGGCAGTTCTGCGCGCCCGTCAGGTCGGTCCAGGCGGCATAGACGAAGCTCCGGTCCCCGGCATCCGCGGCCTTCCAGGCGCCGGCCGCCACGTAGATCAACGCCCGCCGCTCGGTCTGCGCCGGGATGCCGATGTCGAACGAGCCGTGGGTGGCGGCCACCAGCGCGGGCGGCGACCAGGTCTCCCCGCCGTCGGTCGACTTCGCGAGGAAGATGCGCCGGCTCCCGGTGTCGGGCCAGAGGCCGAAGACCTCGCCCGCGGCGTTGGTCTCGATGTCCGCGCCGATGCCCGTGCCCGTGGTCTCCGCGCCGCTGATCCGTTGCGGCGTGCCCCAGGTCCCGTCCCGGCGGCGGTGGTTCACGTAGACCGGCTCGCCGTCGTGCCAGATGGCGTGGAGCGTGTCGCGCCAGGGCGAGCCCTCCCAGGTGTCGATCTCGACCATCTGCTTGTCCGTCTCGTCCTGATCGCCCGAGATCGTGCTGTCGAACGTCCAGGTGGCGCCGCCGTCCGTGGACCTGAACAGGCGCAGCCGCAGCTCGCCCAGGCCGCCGGCGATGCCGATCGTGCTCGCCCAGGCCGTTCCATCCGAGGTCCAGCCCACCGTGGGATCGCTGTTGATGACGTCGTCGCCGATCAGGTCCAGCGTGGTCTGGCCCCAGGAGGCGCCGCCGTCCGCGGACCAGAACTGCGCCTGCCGGCCGCTGCCTTCGATGTTGTTGGAGGCCGCCACGATGCGCCGCGGATCGAGCTCGAAGACCTGGATGTCGGACTCGCTGCGCGGGTTCGGAGCCGGGCCGGAGATACGCAGGTTCGGAGCGGCCGAAACCGCGAGCGGCAGCACGTCGGGCTCGCGCTCCCCGCGCTCCAGGTCGGGATGCGACACCATCCACTCGTGGACCTCCTTGAGCACGAGAGGATACGCGCCGGTGGGATGGGATTTCCTCCAGAGGACCCGCAGCCAGGCAGGGACTCCCGCTTCCTCGGAGGAGCGCAGGAGGCCGAAGTCCTGGTTGGCGGCGATGAGGCGCGCGAGAGCCGTGCCCGGCGCCACGCGATCGGCTTCGAGCTGGGACTGGAGAGAGGGCTGAGCTCCCGCAGCGGAAGAGAGGAGGACGAACGCCAGGAGGGCCATACGGGCCGTGCGCATCGCGGCATTCTGACACACCACCCCGCCGGGCAGGCCGTCCCGCCCGCCCCTCCGCATGGCGCGCGGGCCTGCCCCTCCCCGGTAGGCTTTCCTCGCGCGCAACCGGCGCCTTGGAGAGGAGCCCACCATGTCCATGAAGATCACCTTCCCCGGCGGTCCCCAGAGCGTGGCCGTCGACGCCGAGTACAAGGGATTCACCGTCCATACGGACCAGCCGAAGGACCACGGCGGCGACGGCACCGGCCCCTCGCCGTTCGACCTGTTCCTCGCCTCCCTCGGCACCTGCGCCGGTCTCTACGTCCTGCGCTTCTGCCAGCAGCGGGGGCTCTCCACGGAAGGCCTCGGCCTGACCCTGGAGACCGCCAGGGACCCGGAAGGCAAGCGGACCGATCTCGTCCGCCTGGAGATCCAGCTCCCCGACGGCTTCCCGGACCGCTACCGCGAAGCCGTCCTCCGCGCCGCGGACCAGTGCGCGGTCAAGCGGCACATCGTCGAGCCGCCGCGCTTCGAAGTCGCGGCCGTGGCTCCCGTACCCACCATCGTGGAGACCTTCTGATCATGTTCCCCATCGTCGAAGCCCGATTCCTGGCCCCGGACGTGAAGCTGTTCCGGATCGAGGCGCCGCGGGTCGCCCGCAAGCGCCTTGCCGGGCAGTTCGTCATCGTCCGCATCCATGAAGAGGGGGAGCGCATCCCCCTCACCATCGCCGACTCGTCCGCCGCGGACGGCACCGTGACCCTGATCGTCCAGGGGGTCGGCAAGACCACGAAACGGATGAACCGGCTGTCGAGCGGAGACGCCCTGCTCGACCTCGTCGGTCCGCTCGGCAGGCCCACGGAGGTCGAGCGCTTCGGCACCGTCGCCGTGGTGGGCGGCGGCGTGGGCACCGCCATCGCCTACCCGAGCGCCGTCGCGCTCCAGCAGGCGGGCAACCGCGTGATCTCGATCGTCGGCGCCCGCACCTCGGACCTCCTGATCCTCGAGGACGAGATGAGCGCCGTGAGCGATCTCCTGATCGTCACGACCGACGACGGCACGCGCGGCTTCCACGGCTTCGTCACCCAGGCGCTCGCCGAGCGCATCGCGGCCGAGCCCATCGACCGCGTCTACGCCATCGGTCCGGTCCCCATGATGAAAGCCGTGGCCGACGTCACCCGGCCGCTCGGCATCCGGACGATCGTGAGCCTGAACCCGATCATGGTGGACGGCACCGGCATGTGCGGCGGCTGCCGCGTGCTGGTGGGCGGGACGAGCAAGTTCGCCTGCGTGGACGGCCCGGAGTTCGACGCCCACGAGGTCGACTTCCGCGTGCTCCAGCAACGCAACGCCGCCTATCGCAAGGAAGAGAAGGAATCCCTCGATGTCTTCCTGCGCGCGGGCCTGTGCGCGGAGGTCCAGTCATGACACGTCCCACAACCAAGGAAAGGATCAAGCTGCCGCGCCTCGACATGCCGGCCCGGGAGCCGGAGCTGCGCGCCCACGACTTCGACGAGGTCAACCTCGGCTTCGATCCGCGCCTCGCGGCCGGCGAGGCCCTGCGCTGCCTGGAGTGCGCCAATCCCGCCTGCGTGAAGGGCTGCCCGGTGGGAGTGAAGGTGCGCGAGTTCGTCCAGCTCGTCTACGACGGCGAGTTCGTAAAGGCGGCGGCGAAGATCCGCGAGGACAACGTGCTGCCGGCGGTGACCGGCCGCGTCTGTCCGCAGGAGGACCAGTGCGAGGGCGCCTGCCTGCTGGGCAAGCGCGGCGCGCCGCTCGCGATCGGGCATCTCGAGCGCTTCGTGGCCGATTACGAGCGCCAGGCCGGCGCGGTGGGCCTGCCGCCCATCGCCGGGCCCACGGGCAAACGGGTGGCGATCGTGGGCAGCGGTCCCGCGGGCCTCTCCGCGGCCGGCGAGCTGATCCAGCGCGGCCATCAGGTGAGAGTGCTCGAAGCCCTGCACGAGATCGGCGGCGTGCTCGTCTACGGCATCCCGGAGTTCCGGCTGCCCAAGGACATCGTCCGCCAGGAGGTGGACACCTTGCGCCGGATGGGGGTGGAGTTCGAGACCAACGTCGTGGTGGGGAAGACGGTCACCCTCGACGAGCTGCTGGGCGAAGAGGGCTACGACGCCGTCTTCGTCGCCACCGGCGCCGGCCTCCCCCGCTTCCTCGGCATCCCCGGCGAGCACCTCTGCGGCGTCTACTCGGCCAACGAGTTCCTCACCCGCGTCAACCTGATGGGCGGCGACCGCTTCCCATACAGCGCCACGCCGGTCAGCGTGGGCCAGCGCGTCATCGTGATCGGCGCGGGCAACACCGCGATGGACTGCCTGCGCGTGTCCAAGCGGCTCGGGGCGGAGGTGCGTTGCGTCTACCGCAGATCCGAAGCAGAGGCACCGGCACGCATCGAGGAATTGCGTCATGCCAAGGAGGAAGGCATCGAGTTCAGCTTCCTGCACGGCCCGGTCGAGATTTTGTTGAACGAGGACGGCGACGTGCGCGGCCTCAAGGCGCAGAAGATGATGCTGGGCGAGCCCGACGAGCGGGGGCGGCGCACGCCGCAACCACTGCCCGAATTCGTCGAATGGCCTTGCGACACCGTCATCTACGCGCTCGGCAGCAAGGCCAATCCCATCATCGGGCAAGCCACTGCGGGGCTCGCGCTCGATCGCCGCGGCTACATCGTGGCCGACCCCGGCAGCCAGTGCACCAACCTGCCCGGCGTGTTCGCCGGCGGCGACATCGTCACGGGCAGTGCCACCGTCATCCTGGCGATGGCGGCCGGCCGGCGCGCGGCCGGCTCCATCGTGGCGTGGCTGCAGCAAGGCAAGGGCAGCTG
>JBJMGZ010000766.1:0-4566 GCA_045807605.1 Thermoanaerobaculia bacterium
CAGGTCTTCTCGACCTCCTTGCCCTTGCGGTAGGCGAAGTACGTGAAGGATGCGAAAGCGGCCATGCCCAGGACCACCAGCGCGGCGCAGCCGCAGCCGATGTAGACCCAGGGCGAGGTCTCCTTCTTGCGCGGTGTTCCTGGCGTCATGGGTTCCATGTCACATCTTCTCCGGAATGGGGATCCCCAGGAGCTCGCCCAGCGTCTCCAGGCCGCGGCGGAAGACCTGCACCGTGGCCAGACGGGCGGTGCGCACCGCCTCGTCCTTCTCCTGCAGGATCGGGTGCTTGTGATAGAGCGCGTTGAAACGCTGCGCGAGGCCGAGCGCGTGGCGCGCGATCAGCGACAGCTCCAGGCTCTCGGCTCCCTTCTCCACCAGCTCGCCGGTCTCCGCCACCGCCAGGAAGAGGTCCCAGAGGTCCTCCTCGAAGACTTCGGCAGGCAACCGTGCCACCTCCTCGGCCTGGACATCGTCCGCCAGCCCCTCCTCGCGCAGCCGCCGGCGGATGTTCTTCGCCCGCACCAGCGAATATTGAAGATAGGGGCCGGTCTCCCCCTCGAAGCTCAGGGCCTCGTCGAAGTCGAACGCGATGATCCGGTTCGTGGTCGCCTTGACCATGAAAAACCGCAGCGCCGCCGTGGCGATCTGGAACGCCAGGGTGTCGAGCTCCGGGCCCGCGAGGTCCCGGTTGCGCTTCGAGATCTCCTCCCGGCTCTTGGCGATGAGCTGGTCCATGAGGTCGTCGGCCTTGACGCCGATCCCCTTGCGGCCGGACATCTCCAGCGCCCTGTCCTCCTCCCCCTCCCCGACGTAGCCGAGCAGGCGGGCCGTGCCGGGGGAGAGCGCGACCATCTCGTAGGCGAAATGGATGGAGCGCTCCGCTTCCGAGGGATGGCCCAGGGCCTGGAGCCCGGCGCGGACGATCTTCTGGAGGTAGCTCTGGCGGGCGTCGATGACGTTGATCACCCGCCGGGCGCGGCCGAAGAGCGGATGCCCCTCGACGCCCTGGCCGACGGTCTCCCAGACCCCCTCCTCCGGCCAGAAGCGGTAGCCGAAGTCGAGCCCGAGGAGGCCGAACTTCCAGAGCTGGTAGGCGATGTCCTTGCCGACGTAGGTCACCGTGCCGTCGGAGCGGACGATGACCTTGTCCGGGTCCTCCAGGCCGGCGAACTCCTCGCTCTGGGAGAGGGGCATGACCCAGCAGCCCGCGTTCTTGCCCTCCTTCTCCAGGTGGACGACGCCGCTCTGCTTGAGCTGCTCGAACGCCTTGGCGAAGAAGTCGAGGCCCAGGATGTCGCTCTCCCGGGTGAGCAGGTCGTAGGTGACGTCGAGCCGGCGCATCGTCGCCAGATGGCGGCTGACGATCCGCCGCGCCACGAGCCGGCCCAGGTCGGCGCGCTCGCCCTGACCCGTCTCGAGCTGGTGCAGGGTCTCCCGCCGGAAGCGCTGCCCTCCCGGGTCCGCCTCGTACCAGCGACCGACCTCGCTGTAGAGGTCCCAGCAGTAGAAGTCGAACGGCTCGGGGATGGCCGCGACCTCGTCCCGCGACATGCCGCGCAGGTCGACGAAGCCCACCACCACGTCGGCGAGCTGCACGCCGGTGTCGTCGATGTAGTTCTGGATCTCGACGGGATAGCCCAGGCTCTTGAGCGCCCGGCCGAGGACGTCGCCGAGCACGGCGTTGCGCAGGTGGCCGATGTGGGCCGCCTTGTTCGGGTTGATGTTCGTGTGCTCGATGATGATCTTGCCGGCCCGCGAGCCACCTGGTACAAGCGCTTGGAGCAGCGGAGCTTCCAGGAGCCGGGCGGCGAGGACCGGCCGGTCGAGGTAGAAGTTGAGGTAGCCCGCGCCCTGAATCTTGATGTCCTTCACGATGTTCAGGGGGGGCGTCCGGCGGATGGCGGCGGCCAGCTCCTCGGCGATGGCACGGGGGTTGCGTTTGAGCGTGCGGGCAAGCTGCATCGCTGCCGGGGAGGCCAGGTCGCCGAGCTCGCGCCGAGGGGGGACCTCCAGAACCGGCTGGTGATCGACGCCGAAAGCCTCCCGGATGGCCCGGGCGATCTCTCCGGCCAGTTGGGCCTTCAATTCCGTCCACATTGCGGGCCGGAGTCTACTTGATATCATCCCCTGCTGGAGGAGGTTGCGTGGAGCCGATGACCGACAACAGGCTGACGGTGACGATGGACCGCACCCAGCTCGACATCCTGGAAGGGGACGTCACCGCCCAGGACGTGGAGGCGATCGTCAACCCGGCCAACGAGAACCTGCAGCTCGGGTCGGGGGTGGCGGGAGCCATCCGCGAGAAGGGCGGCCCGTCGATCCAGGAGGAGTGCAACCGCATCGGCCACACGCCGGTGGGCACGGCGGTGATGACCGGCGCCGGCCATCTCAAGGCCAAAAGGGTGATCCACGCCGTCGGCCCGCAGATGGGCGAGGGGGACGAGGACAAGAAGCTCGCCTCGGCCGTGCGCGCCGCCCTGGCCCTCGCCGACCGCCGCGGCCTGAAATCGATCGCCCTGCCCGCGATCTCGACCGGCAACTTCGGCTTTCCCATCGACCGCGCCGCCCGCATCATCCTGACCGAGATCCAGCGCTTCCTTCAGGGCGGCACGAAGCTGGAAAGGGTCGTCATCGCCCTGCACGGCGACGACGCCTTCCAGGTCTTCAAGAAGGAGCTGCGGCGGGGGTTCCGCTAAGCCACGAAATACGCGCTCGCCCGGATCTGCAATCTTGCCCGCGGCTCGAAGCCGCTCCCCACCACCGCGAAGGCGCTCGAGCTGCCCAGGACGGGCAGGACGATCCAGCCGTCGAAGCTGTCGCCTCCGGCATAGGGGGGCACGACCGGCTCGATCTCGGCGATCTTGGTCCAGTGCTCCTCGTCCGGATCGAACGAGGCGCGCAGCTCCACGTAGGCGCGGTCGAGATCGATCGTGCGCTGCCCCGAGGGGTGCCAGATCGAGAACACGAAACGCACCTCGTCGTAGGCGCTGGTCCCCAGGAAGGCCTTGCCGGCCACGGCCAGGGGGAAGCTGAAGGAACCCTGCGAATCGGTGGCGTAGATCTCCGGCGTAGGGTCGAAGACCACCTGCCGGGGGGGCGTCGAGCTCATCTCTCCTCCTTTCCAACCCAGGTCTGTGCCATCGCGAGCGCTCTGGCGATGCGTCCCCGGGTCTCCTCCTCGTCGGCTCCGAGCAGCGGCGCGCCCATGCCGAAGGCCATGGCCCCGGCGCGGGCATAGTCGTTGATGTCTTCGACGCCGAACCCTCCCGCCGCCAGCATGGGGATGTCCCCCAGGGGCTGGCGCAGGACGGAGAGATACGATGGGCCGCCCACGGGGGGCAGCGGATAGACCTTGACGATGTCGGCTCCCAGCTCGTGCGCCGCGACCACCTCGGTGGGGGTCAGGGCGCCCAGGACCAGGAAGAGGCCGGCCCCGCGCGCGATCCGGGCCACGTCGGAGCTGACGTTCGGGCTGACCAGGAACTCGGCCCCGGCGGTGACGGCCTGGCGGGCGCGCTCGGCGGTGGTGACGGTCCCCATGCCGAACCAGGGGGGGCCGCCCGGTTTGTCCTCATTGCCGCGGGCGCTGCGCTGGGCGAGGAGCTCCCGGACCAGCCGGGTCGCGTCGGGGACGGTGAAGGTGATCTCGACCAGCTCGATCCCGGAATCGGCGAAGAGGCGGGCCTGCCGGGCCGCCTCCTCGAAGGAGCCGGTGCGGACCACGCCGATCACGGGAGCGCGGCGGAGGCTGAGAGCGACCTGTGGGCGGAGCTCGACGGTTGTAGTCATGCGGGCGGGAGTTTATCATCCTCTCGCGCAGCGGCCCCGGAGACGGCAATAAGGCCGGCCTTCGGCTGGCAATCCTTTCCGCCCGGGTTATGATGTCACGCGGGGAACCGGGGATCTCTCGCTTCCCAAGGGAAGCAAAAGACAAGATGGCAGTGTCCGATCAGCCAGTAGGTAGGGAGTCCATCGACGAGCTCCTGCGGCGTCTGCGCCCCAGGTTGAAGCAGGTTCTTGGGCGCTACCGAATCCCGGCGCACGACGCGGAGGACCTCATTCAGGAGGCCCTGATCTCCACCATTCAGAAGTGGGAGACGATCCAGGACCCGGAAGCCTGGCTCCTCGTGACTCTGCGCAATCGCTGCGTGGTTTACTGGCGCAAGCGCCGCAACACGCTCTACAACTCGGTGGACACGGCGATCCTCGAGCTGCTCTCCGAGCCCGTGGCCGCGCCGCAGGAGCGCGCCGAGCTGCTCTGGGACCTGAACCATCTCCTGGAGGAGCTGCCGCCGCGCTGCCGCAAGCTGCTCCAGCTCCGCTACGGCCTCGGCTACGACTCGTCCGAGGTGGCCGAGAAGATGGGCTATCACCCCTCCAGCGTGCGCAAGGTCGCCCGCCGCTGCATGGCCGCCCTCACCTACCAGATGGTCACCCGCGGGTTCACGCGGGACAGTTTCTAAAAGCCCCAAAGGGGCGACGGCATGTAGCCCCGGGCTTCAGCCCGGGGTTGGGGGCACAAAAACAACCCTAACTAAGCCCCGCAGGGGCGACGGCATCGGCCCC